>VMCJ01000080.1 GCA_008081395.1 Rhodospirillales bacterium
AGCCTCTAGCTGACATTAATGGGCGTCCAATGATTGCTCATGTCATCGATAGTGCAAAAGAAGCAGATATAGGCCCTGTAGTCGTCGCCGCCGCTGAAACCGAAATCGCCGAGGCCGCTGAACAGTATGGTGCAAAGGCTGTCTTAACCGACCCTGACTTGCCGTCAGGGTCCGATAGAATCAAGGCTGCACTCGATTCACTTGATAAAGATCGGAAGTATGACGTCGTTATAAATGTTCAAGGTGATATACCAACAATTTCACCACTATCTATCCGTGCCGCCCTAACTCCACTAGAAGAACCTTCCGTCGATATCTCGACATTAGTGGCAGAAATAAAGACTCAAGAAGAGCTATTAAATCCAAACGTCGTAAAAGCAGTTCTAGCTGCTTCAGGCCGTGCTTTGTATTTCTCTCGAGCCTTGGTTCCAACCGGTTCTGGCCCGGTGTATCACCACATTGGGCTTTATGGGTATCGTCGAAAGGCACTTGAACGATTTGTTCAGCTTCAACCAAGTCCATTAGAACTACGTGAACGTCTAGAACAGCTAAGAGCATTGGAAGATGGGATGGTGATATCAGCTGCTGTTGTGGATGACATCCCTCTGGGAGTAGACGATCGGGATGATTTGGAACGTGCCCGCGTTCAGCTCAAGATTTAAAGGCGCAACAAATGACTAATTCTAATAATCTTATAGCTTTTCAAGGTGCTCCCGGCGCTTACTCAAATTTGGCCTGTTTAGCCGCTTATCCAAACATGACACCCTTACCCTGTAATTCTTTCGAAGGTGCATTTGATGCAGTGGAAAGCGGTGCAGCGCGATTAGCAATGATACCGATTGAGAATTCAATTGCAGGTCGAGTAGCAGATATACATCATCTCTTACCTGGCACAGGGCTGAATATAATTGGCGAGCATTTCGAGCCCGTTAAACACTTTTTGATGGCTCCTAAAGGATCAACTTTAAAAACAATCAAGCGTGTCAGGAGTCATGTTCATGCTCTAGGCCAATGTCGAAAGGCTATTAGAGAACTGGGATTAGAAGCAATTGTGCATGTTGATACCGCAGGGGCTGCTGCAGACTTAGAAAAATCATCAGATATTGAAGAAAGCGCTATTGCCTCCTCTCTAGCCGCCGAAACTTATGGCCTGGAAATATTAAAATCCGAGATGGAAGATCACGCACATAACACAACCAGATTTATAGTTCTTTCGAGAGAGGCAATGACGCCGTCTATTTCAGACGGCCTTTGTATAAGCACTTTCATATTCCGAGTTCGGAACGTTCCTGCAGCGCTGTATAAAGCAATGGGAGGCTTTGCAACCAACGGTGTGAATATAACAAAACTTGAAAGTTACATGATTGAGGGCGACTTCTTTGCAACACAATTTTATGTTGACATCGAAGGCCATCCTGATGATCCATCAGTAAAGCTTGCTTTAGAAGAACTTGGTTTCTTTAGCCGTGAATTTCGTTTTTTAGGCGTATACCCTGCAAGCTCCTTCCGACAAAACCAGTAGTTTTTAGCAGAGTAAAAATATGAATGATGCGCGCACAAAAATGTTGGACCGTATCCGAACTGCAATTGGACGCTCGGGAAATCCAGACCCTACTATAATTGCATCAGAGGCCGAAAAACTTCTTAGTCAATCCAGAAAAACACAACCAGCCTTAAAGACTCAGGATTTTATTTCCGAGTTCATTGCAAAGGTTACCTCTGAACGACTTTCAGCAACTGTTGAGTTAATCGCATCAGAGAAAGAAATCCCTTCTGCAATCCAGAAGTATTTGGAAGCACAAAACGCAGCACTTCAGCTCGCCATAACACCAGATCCCACTCTTCAATCTTTGGATTGGGGCAAAATTGAAACACATGAAGCTTTAGACCCAAATCAAGGATCAGCAGTTAGCCGAGCTCGTTGGGGTATCGCAGAGACTGGTTCTTTAGTGCTTACATCATCTCCAACCCAGCCAACTCTTTATGCATTCCTACCCCTTCGCCACATTGTGATCTTACCCAAAAGGAACGTTGTTGGGCATATGGAGGATTTTTGGAGAGAATTTCGGGATACAAACGAATTGATGCCTAGGAATATAAATTTTGTGACAGGAGTATCTGGAACAGCGGATATTGAGTCCAAATTAGTTCGAGGCGCTCACGGCCCTCGTCAGCTTCATATCCTATTAGTAGGCTAGGCCGCTCTTACAGTCATAACATTCTGTGCAATAAAGTGACTTCAATTCTTATTTGTTCAAAAGGCCACAAGAAAAAGCTTCGAAGAGTGTTTACCTCCTAATGCGGCCTACTGTTTCGAGAACTCAAAATCAGAAGCAAGATAGGTATTAGCGGCATCAGTGCTATCAGTGTCAGAGCAACAAATCCGTCTTGAAACCCCAACATATTAGCTTGTCCTATCACTACCCTGTCTAGGTAGCTAAATGCTATGCCATCGCGAATATGAGTTTCTACTCCAGCAAGACCAAGCGGTCCGGACAACGCACTTATCATCTCAATAGTCGATGAATTTGAAGCCGTTTGGGTGCTACCCAGATTAACCGCGTGAAATTCTATTCGCCGCTCTAATAAGAGAACATAAACACTTATGCCCGTTGAGCCCCCGAGCATAAGTGAGAGGTTGGCTACCCCTGCCCCACGTCTTACCTGCTCCGGTGCTAGCTCTCCCAAAGCTGTTGTATTCACAGAGGGAGAAACAAAAGCAGATCCAACTCTTCCTAAAAGGAGGGAGAAGGCAACATACCAAAAAACAGTATTTGAGTCCGCTCCTGCGAGCATCCATACACTGAAGGCAATGATTACTACACCGATTATCATTGCTAACTTAGGAGATGATTTATCAGCAAACATACCGGTAAGAGGCAAAACTAATGCAGCAAACAAGCTTCCTGGCAGCAGCATTGACCCCGCAATAGTGGGGGAAAAGTTTTGCACTATCTGTCCAAAAATTGGAAAAGCGTAAACAGTTGCAAAATTTCCAAATCCAAAGAGGAAGGAGATTGCCAAAACCATTACGAAGCGCTTGTTACGAAAAATACTTATTTCGATAAGCGCATTGCTTTGTTGTATTTGGGACCAGATAAAACCAAAGCCACACAGAACAGTGATACTCGCTAAAGTAAGAATTTCACTGGAGCCCCAACCCCACCTCTGCCCATTTCCAAGCAGCATAAACCAGCAAAATACCGTTGTATTAATGAGTGCAAACCCAATGGTATCGAAACGCCCTGCTTCGGCTCTTCTTTCTTCTGCTGGCAAGAAAAAAAGTCCAAGAACACTGGCCAAGGCTAATCCGGGTAAGGGAGCGAGAAATATTGCTCGCCAATTGAACAAATCTATCACCACTCCCCCGATAGACGGACCTAAACCGAGTGCAACAGTCACCCCCATACTGAACATGCCCATAGCTAGGCCACGTTTCTCGACCGGAAAGACTTGAAATAATGTGAGCATCACTAGCGGTTGCAATAAGCCGGCTGCAAACCCCTGTGTGACACGGCCAAGAATAAGCATTTCTAAATTTGGTGCTAAAAAACAAAACACACTGGTGCTGGCAAAGAGGCATTGGATAAGAAAAAAAGCTCTTCTTTGACCAATTTTTGCAATTAACCAAGAACTTCCAAGCAAACCGGTTGTGTTCATGGCTAAGAATGCGGATGACAAAAATTGTGCCTGTCCTTGACCTACACCAAAAGCACCCATCACGTTTGGAATAGCGACGTTAACCATTGTGCTTGTAAAGATGGAGGTAAAGAAAGCAGTTAGGACCGCAAATGTGGCCATCCAACGCGCCGCGGGACCAAACATATTAATTGATGCAGTGGATGTATTAATGGCAGTCGAGCCTCAAAATTAATATCAATCGAGAAATCAAATTAGCAAATAGAAGCCCCACCTGGGTTCTTCCAGAAAATACATTCGGAGTTTAAACATCCTTATTTCGACATTTGCAGTGTATTCATTGTTTCTGAAAAACAAAACTTTAACTTTCTTGAGAAAAAACCATTAAAATTGCTGTCTCAGAGCTTTTTTGTTTTAAGAATCAGATTTGTTGTGCACAGAGTTGACGAACTGCTGCGTCGATGCGACATCTCAAGAACAGGCAGAAATTTCCAAAGGACTAACTTCAAGATGTATCTTTCCATGTTAGTCCTCAACCGGACTTAAGTTGCTTTAAGTTGTCAAATCAGATGTGGATCTAATAGATTTGAGATTGAGGTCAAAATATTTCCTTGGGCAGATCTGATAAAAATATGAGCGCGAAGTAATGAAACTTGTAGTGGTAGAGTCACCAGCAAAAGCCAAGACTATCAATAAATATCTAGGCAGCGACTATGAGGTTCTTGCCTCATACGGTCATGTTAGAGACTTACCTCCAAAAGATGGCTCAGTTCGCCCTGATGAAGATTTCGCAATGTCTTGGGAAGTTGATGACCGTGCTGCAAAACGCGTCAAAGATATCGCTAAAGCTGCAAAAAAAGCAGAATCGATCCTACTTGCAACTGACCCCGACCGTGAAGGCGAAGCAATCTCTTGGCATGTTCAATCGTTATTAGAGGAAGCTGGAACAACTCGCGATAAGGATGTTTCTAGAGTTGTATTTCATGAAATAACACGCAATGCCATTCAGGAAGCTGTAGCCAACCCTCGCAAAGTTAATAATGAACTGGTCGAGGCATATCTTGCGCGGCGAGCATTAGATTACCTCGTAGGATTTAAACTATCCCCGGTACTCTGGCGCAAATTGCCTGGGTCCCGCTCCGCTGGACGGGTTCAATCAGTTGCCCTTCGTCTTATTTGTCAGCGCGAAAGTGAGATCGAGGCCTTTACACCACGAGAGTATTGGTCAATCGAAGGTGTATTTTCATCTGAAGATGGCAGATCAGCTACTGCGCGGCTAACTCATTTTGATGGAGAGAGATTAGATAGATTTGACCTTACATCCGAGGCAAGCGCCCTCGCCGTGATGAATTCCGCGCTTAGCAACGATTACATAATTTCAGACATAGAAAAACGACAAACGACAAGAAATCCTTCACCCCCATTTACTACATCTACTCTACAACAAGAGGCCTCTAGAAAGCTCCGCCTGCCAACTAGCATTACAATGCGTATAGCTCAGAAATTATATGAAGGTTTCGAAGTTGATGGAGAAACAACCGGCCTAATCACTTATATGAGGACCGACTCAGTAGCCTTATCGGCCGAAGCAGTTAGAGGTGCCCGGACTCTAATCGCTGACAAACATGGACAAAACTACCTTCCATCAGAACCTCGTCAATTCCGCAGTAAAGCTAAAAACGCCCAGGAGGCTCACGAAGCTATCCGGCCAACAGACATGAGCCGTACTCCGGAAATCATGTCTAAAGTACTAACTGGTGATGACCTAAAATTATATGATTTGATATGGCGTAGAGCCGTAGCGTCTCAAATGGCATCAGCTAAAATTGATCAAACCGCTTTGGTTATATCATCATCTGATAGCCGCATTAAATTCCGCGCAACTGGTTCAGTAATAGCATTTGATGGTTTTCTTGCTCTGTATCAAGAAAGTGGAGATGACGTGTCCGAAGATGAACACAGTCAGGCACTTGCTCCATTTAATAAACAAGAAGTTGTGAGCCCAAGTAAAATAACACCGGAACAACATTTTACCCAGCCACCTCCTCGTTTCACAGAAGCAAGCTTGGTTAAGTCCATGGAAGAACTTGGAATCGGCCGCCCCTCAACTTACGCTTCCATTCTTCAAGTTTTACAAGATCGCAACTATGTCCGTCTCGAGAGCAGGCGTTTTATACCCGAGGACCGCGGTCGATTAGTTACATCTTTTTTAGAGAATTTTTTTCAACGCTATGTCGAGTACGATTTTACAGCCGAATTAGAGCAGCGGCTTGACGACGTCTCCAATGGCGAGTTGGGATGGCGCACCCTACTCCATGAATTCTGGGGTGGTTTTAATGATCGAATTGGAAAAGCGTCAGACCTGTCCATAACTGAAGTAATTGATGCCATCGATGAACAGCTTGGCCCACACTTTTTTCCATCAGATAAATCTGTAAGCGACCCACGATTATGCCCTGCATGCAATGAAGGTCGTTTGGGTCTTCGCCTGGGGCGCCACGGTGCATTTATTGGATGTAATCGTTACCCAGAATGTAAGCATACGAGGCCATTAGCGACGCCCAATTCTGAAGAAGCTACAGAAGCCCTTGATGGGCCAAAACATCTCGGTGACGATCCTGAAACCGGTCTCCCTGTAACTCTGCGCAGAGGGCCTTACGGTCACTACGTGCAGCTCGGTGAAGCCGGTGAGGAAAAAGGATCCCCCAAACCAAAGCGTGCCTCTCTCCCCAAAGGAGACCTTCCTTCAGAAATGACCCTTGAACGAGCTTTGGCGCTTCTATCTTTGCCAAGAACGGTTGGCGATCATCCTGAAAGTGGGAAAATTATTAAAGCGGGTTTAGGGAGATTTGGCCCTTATCTCCATCATGATGGAGGGTATACCTCATTACCAAAGGATGATGATGTCCTCACTGTGGGCCTTAACAGAGCCGTTACGATACTAGCCGAGGCAAAAGAAAAAGGCAGAGGGGGCTCATCTACTCTGAGGAACTTAGGTGCTCACCCGTCAGGAGGTGGGGAGATCACTATAAAAAAAGGTCGATTTGGGCCATATATTAACTTCGGAAAGGTTCGTGCATCCCTCCCAAAGGGTGCGGAGATAGAGGCTTTTTCTATGGAGGAAGCTGTCGAACTAATTGCCAAGAAAGCTGGTGGAAAACCGAAAGCCAAGGCTTCCACAAAAAAAATAGCATCAAAAGCAAAAGCTAAACCTAAAAAGAAAACAAAGGCTAAAGCAGAATAAAATTGAAGCGAGGATTTAGCCTCCCAACGCCAAATGATATTCGAGCCTGGCTTGCAACTGTCGAAGGTCGCCCCAAGGCCAGTCAAGCTGCTCGTGATTTCGGCATCAAGGGCGTTGAAGAGCGCCGCGCATTTAAAAATTTGTATCGTGAAGCTTTGGAAAACAAACGCGATCTAATTCCTCAAAGCATGCCTGCAACTACAATATTTGAAATTACGGGCACCGACTCAGATGGAGCTCCGCTAGCCACTCCAATTCAATGGCAGGGAGAAGGTACTGCGCCCTTGGTCCGCATCAAAGCAAGACGTAATGAGCATAAGCTTGCTAAAGGTATTCGGTTGATTGCACGAACAGAACCTGATGGGCATGGTTGGGTGGCTCGCCCAATCAGAATTTTAAACAAAGCAATCGGGCGTACAGATGAATTTGAGCTTGCTGTTGTTCAAAGGGATGGCGCTAATCGGCTTACCCTAAAAGCAGCGCGGCCTGGTAGACCTCACACCTGGGGAATATCTGGCAAGCCTCAAAGAAATCTGACTGAGGGCGATCTAGTCCTTGTGAAACCGCAAACTCCAAAACTAAGTCGGCATGGCAGAGATTATCGTGCGCAAATCATTTCATTTCACGGCAGAGCAGACGACCCATCCGCATTTGGATTAGCGTTGATGGTGCAAATGGGGGCACCATTAGACTTCCCAGAAGAAGTACTTGCAGAGGCTAAAGCCGCAGAGAAACCATCTTTGGGTTCAAGGGTTGACCTAAGAAACGTTGAATTACTAACGATAGATGGCTCCGATGCCCGTGATTTTGACGACGCAGTTTTTGCTGAACCTTCGGGTAGAGGCTGGAGAATTATAGTAGCTATAGCGGATGTCGCGAATTACGTACTTCCAAATTCTGCATTAGATAAAGAAGCACGCTTAAGAGGAAATTCTACATACCTGCCTGACAGAGCGATCCCAATGCTTCCAGAGGATCTCTCTAACGGCCTATGCTCGTTGAAACCAGACGTAGATCGTTTATGTCTTTTTGCCAATATGACTTTTGACGCAAATGGAAGGAGAGTAAAAACAACCTTTGGGCGTGGCTTGATGCGATCCCATTTCAGATTGACCTATGAACAAGCACATGAACTTTCGAACTCAAGTGCAGAGTCAAATGCAAGCACAGCTATCCATCGCTTATATTCGGCCTACGCCTCTTTAAAGAAAAATAGAGATGCTCGTGGTCCGCTAGAACTAAACCTCCCCGAACGCATGGTTGCTTTCAATGAAGATAGTCAAGCAACAGGCATGGAGCTTCGAGAAACATTGTCCAGCCATCAACTCATTGAAGAATTTATGGTTCAGGCCAATGCCGCCGCAGCCGAAACTCTACTTAAAAATAACGCTTCTGCACTCTACCGTGTTCACGACAAACCTGACCCAGAAAAGATAGGTTTACTGATTGAAACAGCTCAAAGTCTTGGAGCTTCTCATCCTGGGGCTCGAATGGATAACTCCCAACATTTAAATGGCTTATTGAGAAGAATTGACGATTTAGAAACCAAAACAATCCTGTCTGAACTTATTCTTCGAGCTCAAGCTCAGGCCCGTTATTCCCCTGAATGCCAGGGACATTTTGGGCTTGCTCTGACAGCCTATACACATTTTACCTCCCCAATTCGGAGATACGCAGATCTAATCGTCCATAGAGCGCTTATTAAGGCACTAGACTTAGGTCCAGATGGCTTTGTGGATGGCGTTGACGAATTAGAAAATGTAAGCGAGCAAATAAACAGAACCGAACGCCGTTCATCATTGATTGAACGCACAACATTGGACCGCTATGGGGCATCACTAGCGTCTAAATATGTCGGTGAAGAGTTTGAAGGCCAAATTGTGGGGTTAAATCGTGCCGGTCTCTTTGTCCGAATATTGGAACCTGTTTTAGATGGGTTTGTTCCAGCAGCTCATTTATCCGATGATTACTGGGCATTAAGTAGAGATGGATTGGCTATGGAGTCTAAGAGCACAAAGACGGCTTTTAAACTTGGCAGCAGCGTCACTGTACGCATTGAAAGTGCTGACCCAGCAACTGGCAGTGTGAATTTATCAATAAAAACGACGCTAGTTTCCCGAAATTCCAGAAGTCGTCCAAAACGTAGACATCGCCGAAGATCCCGAAGGTAAATGAACAGCTAATAGATAAACAAAGACGTCAAATTTTAATCTTATAAACTAATCTGGCGAAACTAATCACAATCGATAAGTCATCATATTAGAAAAGCTTGACTGAGTTTCTGCTGCCGGCATATAACCTGCCGGTGATTTAGGAGCGCTTAAGATGGCTAAACCCGCAACACTTCAAGTCAAAATGGTTAGCACCGCAGATACAGGCTATTTCTACGTGGCAAAGAAAAATCCACGCACCAAGCCTGAAAAACTCGAGCTTATGAAGTATGACCCTAAGGCTCGTAAACATGTACTCTTCAAAGAGACAAAGATGAAATAAGCCTATCTGCTTATATTCTAAAACAAGCGCTCGCAGACCCACATGTCTCGCGGGCGTTTTCATTTTTTGTCAACTAATTACTTAGCGGGTCATTAACCGGATCATATCCAAAAAGACGAGATTGGTCGGGCTGAACTTGTTGAACGTTGGTATCAACTTCTGCCTGCAAACGAGAATTCCTAGCCGCAACCTCCTTTGGGTCCGATAAATGGAACAGGGTTTCGTTTTTTCTACTTCCCTGTTGCACCCAAGCTGTACGCTCTAACCGATTTTTTTCGTATCGACTAAGCCCCTCAATGACGTTCTCACATTCTTCGAGACATCGACGTAAAACATAACCATCCTCAATAGATTGTGCTGCCCCCTGAGCCATAAACGGCAACATTGGATGAGCAGCATCACCAAGAAGACTTACCCGCCCCTTGGACCAGAAAGGTAATGGGTCGCGATCATGTAAAGCCCATTTCATTGTTGAAGGGGTAGAAGTTATTATGCTTCTCACTTGTTTATGAAACATAGAAAAATCCCTAAGGGCTTCAGTGATCTCCCCCTTAGCGCTCCAACTTTCAATTGCACTCCCATCATGAGGAGCGATCCCAACCCAGTTTAAATAACGCCCTCCAGCTACATAATAGTGCACGAAGTGTCGCCCAGGCCCCCACCAATTAGCAGAAACCCGCGGAATACCTAGCTCACGAGCTACATCCCCAGGACATAGCCCTCTCCAAGCCATATTGCCTGAAAAGCGCGCAGGAATGGGTCCATGCAAATATGAACGCACGGCTGAGTGAATACCATCACACCCGATAATGGCATCAGCCCAGAATTCTTCTCCAGATGATAGGCGCACCCCTACCCGATCATCTTCTTCCAAAACAGTCGTTACCTGGGATTCAAGCTTTAGTTCGATGTCACAACCATTGGACAAAACATTAAGGAGATCTGGCCTATACACGTGCAAATAAGGAAATCCAAACGTCTGCTTTAATTTTTCGGCAAAAGTTACGTGACGAAGTTCCTTTCCATCTTCGAAGGAAAATGCAATCTGCGCTTTCGGCGAAACAGATTGAGCTAATAAATCATCTAACAGGCCCATGCTGTGAAAGACACGGGTTGCGTTAGGTCCTAGCTGCACCCCAGCTCCAACCTCACCAAGCGATTTAGCTTGCTCAATGACTGTTACTTTAAACCCTCCCCTTACCAGCGCATTCGCAGCTCCTAAACCACCAATGCCTGCTCCAATTAATAAAATATGGGTTTCCATTGCTAATCTTCTTTCGGAAGAATTGTTGGTGAATTCTCAGACCACGATTCAGCCTCAGCCCAGTCATCTTCTGCAGGAGCACGATAAACCTCTCCTAACCATCGACCCAAATCAATTTCCGCACAGCGCTTAGAGCAGAAGGGGCGATGGTCAGCAGATGCCATCTCTTTGCAAATCGGACAGCGTTTGCCTCGTGCACGAAATCGAGTGACTTTCTCACCTACCATGACTGCCCCATTCAAATTTGCTGCAAAACCTTACCATTCCGATCCTTGATAAAAACCACCCCAAACTTTTTAGTTCTTACCAACTCAATAGGCCCGCCAATTCGTTGTTGGGCACCTAAATATTCACTGTGAAGCACTCCAAGCAAGATATCGATGACTGCGCCAGGTGCTTCAATGACCGTGGCTCCATCACGAGCACATCTGCAAATAAATCTTAAGCTATCCAAAGCAATTGCAGTTGTTCCAGAAGTGAGGTTAGCCAAGCTTTGCCCACGACGCTCCCGCTGAAAGCTCACAAGACCAACAGCATCTGCTTCTTTAGGGGCACGCCAAGCCCAAGGATCTACTTTGCTAAATTCTTCCAGAATTTCTAATGCTGGCTTGATGTTAGATCGAATAAAATCAATCGAAATTATCCCTCCAAGCCTTCTAAGTCGGATTTGCCGTGCGATCTCTCTAGCCGCATCTTCATTGATGTTTTCCTGTTCTCTGGATCCACTGTCGATATCGATAGCCGTTAACGCTCTTGTAGGCTCAATCCACAGATTTCCGCCCCCAGGAAGATATACCTGACTATCTAATCCCGTGGATATCGTACGATCAATCTCCAAAGCAACGCTTTGATCAGGTTTACCAAAGCTAACCCCAAAACTCCCTGCCCACACATTACTTGCAAGATCAGCTGCAACCCATGTAGCTGACCTAGCTCTGGTAGCTAACTGCTCAATTTCTCCAGGAGCCTGATGCACCTGCCTTGGACTTCCACCAATATTTTCAAGATTTAGCAAGAATTTGGCCATTGCCCGAACATCAGCCTCAATCTCTCCTGGTGATGCCTGCATAACACGGACCGATACACTTTTAGGTAAAGTCAACTCAAGCCGATCACGGAGCTCAGAACGAATTGCTTTGGGTAATCCTCGTGAAATTTCGATACGATCGCTCTTTTTACCATCGGCGCCTAATGAAACTGATAAACCTCCTTGGTTAAGCCATACTCTGTCTGTTACCCGAGCCCCCTTATCGCCCGCATCACCCCGCAAAACTTGAACAAGCCCATAACTACCTTCAGTCCAATCTGACTTGGCTCTTCTAGCTAAACCAACTCTTCCATTACCGAGGTCAAAAAATCGCCCTCCATCTGGCCCTGGTGCTCCTGCACGGGCCCGAAAGATATCGCCCTCCGATGGTTCGTCACTAAGACGTTCAATGGCTATTTCCCAAGGTTCACCTCTAACAAAAGCCACTGCTCTAGCTTGCCCCGGAGACACCTCTAAAATGACACGGTCGATCATATCAGCCATCACTTAAAGACTTGGAAGCCTGCGCCCTGAAGAAGCTGAGTAGTTTCAAATAGGGGAAGTCCTACCACGTTTGAGTACGAACCTTTGATTTGACGAATAAAGCCAGCCGCAAGACCTTGAATGGCGTAACCACCTGCTTTTCCCTCCCACTCCCCACTACTTAAGTACGAGGCAAGATCTTTCTTATCTAGACGCTTAAAGGTAACCGATGTTTCAACAATCCGAGCAAAAACTTCTGATTTTGGCGTAATTAAAGCGATACCACTAAAAACTCGGTGACTCCGACCTGAAAGCATTCCCAAGCACTGTTCTGCATCTTCAACCCTGTTTGCCTTTGGCAGAATCCGTCGACCACACGCAACTACGGTATCGGCTGCAAGCACAAATGCGTCTGGGTGTGATGTTGCAACAGTCTTTGCCTTTAATAATGAGAGGCGCTTTGCCAGTTGCCGGGGCAATTCTTTCGTCAATGGCGTCTCGTCGATATCGGCAGGAACGACATTGTCAGGAGAAATTCCAATTTGACTTAGAAGAGCGATCCGCCGAGGTGATGCAGAAGCAAGAATAAAATGGGGTTTTGTCATAGCGTTGTCATACCACGGGTGCAGAAGATCCCGATACCCTAGCTGTGATGCGCTGCTGTATTTCATCACGGGTACGACGATAAGCCTCTAACCTTTGCTCTCTGTTACCTTGCACCAAAGAAGGATCGACAGTCGGCCAATACTCAACGACTGTTGCCAAGTTTCTGGCAAATTCTAATGCAGCCTCGTGGGCGTCTGGCGACAAAGTAATAATCAAATCAAAATCTGAGTCTTCAAGATCTCGAAAGCCTCTAGTTTCCTGATCTGATAGTTCTAAGCCTATTTCATCAAGGACCTCAGCCACAAAACCATTACGATCGCCTGGGTTTACCCCGCACGAGGTTATATAAACCCGACCCCGTGTTCGCCATCGCGCAAGCTCTTCTGCTAACCTCGATCGAATAGAATTAGATGTACAAGCAAACAGAACACTAGATACTGGCCTCTCCATCATCCATTCCTTTAATGGCGTGAATGGAGGACGCATAATAAGGTAAACAAGCGCCTGGCCGTTGTCTTATCAATCAAAACTCGATCATCTAAGGCTGCACATAACTTCTCTGCTGCCTCATTATGCAAACTCCGTCGTCCCATATCTATGGCTTCAATATACGAAAGTGGTTTGTCACGAATTGCTTCAAAATAACTGTCGCAAATCAAAAAATAGTCTCTAAAAATTTTTCGGAATGGGCTTAGTGGAAGCCCAATCAATACATATTCTTCTGATGCCAATGCTCGCACTTTCATCAGAAGTCGGTCCTCATCCAACCCTAAAGTTAGGTGATATGGTCCCACTTCACCATCACGGATCGAAAAGCTATTTTCCTCAATAAATGCTTGTAATGCTATTGCTCGCTCCTGCTCAATTTCAGGCTTTCCTCGAGCTCCTAAACCTTCCTCAAGCTCAATCTGAACAATACGATCATCTGAATCCATCAGCTCAAACGAACAGCAATGGACCGAGCGTGTGCATCAAGACCCTCTGAATCGGCCAAGGCAATTGCATGCCGACCAATCTGCGAAAGGCTACCATCATCACAACCCAACAATGTTGTGCGCTTCATAAAATCTATGACACCTAAACCAGAAGAAAAACGCGCTGCACCCGATGTAGGTAAAACATGATTTGGGCCGCCTATATAATCGCCTATGGCCTCTGGCGTTTTGGTGCCAATGAAAATAGACCCGGCATTTTGAACGCTTTCTGCGAGTGCCGCTGGCTTCTCTATCGCCAATTCAAGGTGCTCTGGTGCTATGCGATCTACGATTTGAGGTGTTGCTTCCAAACTTGCGTGGATCAAACCACCATGATTATTCCAAGATGCACCTGCAATAGCTGATCTTGGAAGCGTTTTAAGCTCCTGCTCAACTGCATCCTGAACGCTCTTTAAGAGCTCAACTGAGTCCGAAATTATAATGGATTGAGCGTCCGTATCATGTTCTGCCTGTGCTAGGAGATCCATTGCAAGCCAACGTGGATCGGCTGATTTATCAGCCACAACAAGAACTTCAGACGGACCAGCAATCATATCTATACCGACTTGACCGAAGACTTGCCTTTTCGCTTCAGCCACATACGCATTACCGGGACCAACAATTTTATCGACAGGAAAAATGGGATCTGCACCATACGCTAAAGCGGCAATAGCTTGCGCTCCCCCTATCCGCCAAACCTCATCTACCCCCGCTAAAGCAGCTGCCGCTAACACCATAGAGTTATCTTTTCCTCTGGGTGTTGGCGCAGTAATCACAAGTCGTTCAACCCCAGCGACTTTCGCAGGGATTGCATTCATTAAAACTGAACTTGGATATGCAGCGGCACCGCCTGGAACATATAATCCAACGGCATTTATTGCGGTCCACCGCATCCCTAATTTTACTCCAAGATCATCGGTGTACTCAAATCCCTTCGGCAACTGGCGCTCATGAAATGATTGAATACGAGAGGCAGCCAGTTCTAGGGCATCACGCATCTTACCTGGCAGGCTTTCAAGCGCTTCCACCAATGCTTCTGGCGGAACGCGCAACTCTTCAGGTACCCGCGCCTGAAATTCATCAAATTTTGCAGTGGCCGAAATAACAGCAGTGATGCCCGAACAGCGAACATCATTAATAATTTCAGCTACTGGCGCATCGACCTTCTGTGAAACGCTTTTTCGCCTCTCTTCCAGTAGAGCGGATAGTTCAGCGTTAAAATTCTCGTTTGAAGCTTCAAGCCACCTGGGCATCAAGTGCACTCCGGAACCGTTCTATCCACCCTCTCATCAGATGTGAACGGGTCTTCATCTGTGTGCGATTAACAATCAATAACGAAGAAATATCAGCAATATGCTCTATTTCAACTAGGCCATTAGCCTTAAGTGTAGACCCAGTTGAAACTAAATCCACAATACGAGAACAGAGTCCTAGAACTGGGGCTAATTCCATAGCACCGTTTAGCTTAATACACTCTGCCTGCACTCCACGCGCAGCAAAGTGCTTGGCAGTTATATTCGGATACTTTGTTGCTATGCGAACGTGGCTCCACCGTGTGGGGTCATCCTCTGGAGCCATTGCTGCCGGCTCGGCAACCGCAAGCCGACAATATCCAATCCCGAGATCAAGAGGCGCATAAACCTCCGGATCATCGAATTCCATAACAACGTCCCGACCTGCAATACCGAAATCTGCTCCTCCAAACGCAACAAAACTTGCAACATCAAAGCTGCGCACCCGAACAATTTCCAACCCCGGGATATTAGTTGAAAAACGTAATTTACGTGTCTCAGGGTCCTCAAACGCTGCTTCTGGATGAATATCTGCAGCCTCGAGAATTGGCTTTAACTCTTTAAGAATACGACCTTTAGGCAGCGCGAGCCGCAGAGGCTCCGCCGCGTCGAGGCGAATGACGTTCATAGAACTAATATCCAGGTTCTTTGTATTAAGCGCGTTCTACGCGCAGGAACAATGCAGGTCCAGCCTATAATCCAAATTAATGAGGCAATACAAAATGCCCAGGGGCAATTTCATCCATCTTAACAAGGTTAGGCTCAAAACCCACTGGCTTCACCGGACTTGGAATTTCGTCTGCATTCAAAGCACGGTTCAAGTTGCGCTCTCTAGGGTCTGCGACTGGAACAGCAGCCAACAACTTCTTTGTATAAGGATGTGTTGGATTCTCGAACACTGCCTGACGCGTACCAAGCTCAACAATTTGACCGAGATACATAACTGCAACCCGGTGGCTTATTCTTTCTACAACGGCCATATCATGCGAGATAAACAAGAAAGCAATATCAAACTCGTCCTGTAATTCCATCATTAAATTAATGACTTGAGCCTTGATAGTCACATCAAGTGCCGATACCGCCTCGTCAGCAACAATCATTCTTGGATTAAGACCCAGGGCACGAGCTATACAAATCCGCTGACGCTGACCACCAGAGAACTCATGAGGAAAACGCTGCGCGTATTCAGGCGGCAATCCCACCCTACGCAACAAAGATGCAACCCTATCTTTAAGTTCAGAACCTGAAGCGATACCATGAACTTTCATTGGCTCAGCAATGGCAGCACCGGCAGTTAAGCGAGGATTTAAGCTAGCAAAGGGGTCCTGGAAAATCATCTGAAGTTGCGGGCGGATTGCACGCATCTGCGTCGCCGAAAAGTCAGTGATGTCCTTACCTTCAAAGATAACCTTTCCTCTGGTTGGCTCAACAAGCTTTAGAAGTGATCGACCTGTCGTCGACTTTCCGCAACCTGACTCCCCAACCAATGAGAGTGTTTCCTTCGGATTAACGTGGAAGTTAACGCCTTCAACGGCATGAACACGCCCTGTTACCTTACCGAACATCCCTGATTTGATATCAAAACGGGTAGTTAGGTCTTTAGCCTCGATAATTGGCTGCTGATCAGAAGAATTGTCTAACATTCTATTGTATCCGTTTTATTCAAGCCGCATTGCCATCAATGACGACATCGGGGAACGGTTCAGGTTGTGATTTACCCTGCATTGACCCAAGTTTAGGAACAGCATTCAACAGAGCTTTTGTGTAAGGATGCTCAGGAGCGTGGAAGATTTGGTCCACCGACCCCTCTTCCATTTTATGACCCTTGTACATTACCAAAACACGATCAGCCATTTCGGCAACGACACCCATGTCATGAGTGATGAACATGACAGCCATACCAATTTCTTTTTGAAGATGTCGAATAAGATCAAGAATTTGTGCCTGAATAGTTACATCCAGGGCGGTAGTAGGCTCGTCGGCAATTAGGAGATCCGGGCGGCATGATAACGCCATTGCAATCATTACGCGTTGGCGCATCCCACCCGAAAGATGATGAGGATATTGCTCCAATTGCTTAGCTGGCTCTGGAATACGCACAAGTTGCAGCATCTCTAAAGCAGTTTCGCGGGCTTCCTCTTCCGACTTCTGCTGATGCAGCATTATCGTTTCCATAATTTGATTTCCAACCGTGTAGACCGGATTCAAACTCGTCATCGGCTCTTGGAAAATCATGGAAATGTTATTGCCACGAATAGAGCGCATGACTTCTTGATCAGAGCCAACCAAATCTACTATCTGTCCATCCGGTCTGCGCAGGCGAGCCTCCCCGCCAACTATCTTTCCCCCAGCGTAGTCATTTAAACGCATAAGCCCCATGGCGGTAACAGACTTACCGGAGCCAGACTCCCCAACTACAGCCAGGGTCTCGCCACGGTCTATGTGGAAGCTCACACCATCAACGGCTTTAACCGTTATTTCTTCCAGCGGAAAATGGATTTTGAGATCTACCGCTTCAACAATTCGGTTTGCGTCCATTACCTACCCTATCGTGTTTTTTTTGGAACTTATTCAATCCAGACGGAATCCGTTCCTTTCAGTCCTAAACTTATGGCTGTAAAAATGCACTAAATCAACGATAAGCATCATTTTGGCTGTCTAAAAAGAAGCAGACCTAACAAATCAGATTTGCTCTTGATCCATTCAACTTCACTAAAATAACTAAGAGAACAATAGGCTGCTGGGCTATATTGATGAATTACTCGCCCAGGAGATCTTGCAACTCTCTCCATTCACGAAGGCTCAAACCCGTAGTTTCTCTTTCTACATTCTCACCACGCAAACGGCGACGCACTACTTCTATTGCATCCCTGGATAGCTCAACACCATGCAGACGGTAGTCCTCAAATGCTTTAGAAGCCAAAGGAACCCACCTGTTGGCGATATCTCGAATAACGTCAGCGTACACACGAATTTCATATTGCGCATGAGAATCTGCTCGCAACGCCATGAAATGAAACAAATTATGCAAATCTGTTTTCCAGTACCATTGCGTGTAAGTTGAGAGTGGCAGCCCAATTCGTGCTAACTCGCGAGCCAAAGCGGGGCGCTCCGGGTCTATTGGCTTTCCATCAGCGTCTGAATTAATTAATTGCTCATAAGAGTTGAAAGCCTGCGCGGCATCGCCCTTCATTAAATCTAAGATTTTTTCGGCGTCATCATGGTTTATCGCTTCGCCCCGCCCTTGATTATTTATTGACGACTGAACTGCAAGTTGATCAGCTGCTGGAACGTAGAACTCTTTATCTAAAATGGAATAACGAGCGGAATATTCATTAACGTTGGCCGTACGATGTCGTATCCATTGCCTTGCGATAAACATCGGCAGTTTTACATGAAGCTTTATTTCGCACATCTCAAAGGGTGAAGTGTGCCTGTGACGCATCAAGTAGCGAATTAGCCCCTCGTCTTGGGACGCCTGTCGTGTACCTTTTCCATAAGACACTCTTGCTGCCTGCACTATTGCAGCATCATCGCCCATATAATCAACCACTCGAATAAAGCCGTGATCCAGAACGGGTAATGGTTCATACAGAATTTCTTCAAGAGCTGGCACAGTAGCCCGTTTAGTTGTAGCGCTCATGCTTTGAGCTGCTATTAAGGCATCTCTGTCTTCTGCACTAATTTCTGCCATGGATATCCCCACTCTGCTGAAAAACCGAATCTAACTTTATCAATGCACTTTTAACATGGGGTGAGTGCGCGTATATTCCTAGTTGTCGGGCTTTGCCCGTCTATGGCGATAAACGCTGCGTGAAATAAGCGTTACGGACCCGGGGGCAGTACCCGGCGCCTCCACCAAAATAGCTAGCGCATTGTCCGACTAGCTCTGATGGGGGCGAACCAGGCTCGACGTGCGCGGTAAAGACGTAGTTTTTGCTCGGTGCGATGCCGCCGTTATCGGCTCAAAAACCTAGTTGCGAACGACAATGAAGTCGCAATCGCTGCGTAATCTACCGTAAGGTAAATTAAGTAAGCGCGGTTTGGGGGGTTACCGGGCAACAGAAAACCCCTCGCCTTTTATATGGATGTGACTAATCTGAGTTGTGTCCGCGCCACGATTTTTACAGGAAAGCCAATGTCCGCTTCCGAAATTAACTACGGTGAACTCATGCAGGCTGCGCTAAAAGGTGTAGTGCGATCAGCTTTAGAAATTGCAGCCACCGAAGGCCTTCCAGACAGACATCACTTTTACATCACCTTTCAAACCGAACATCCGGGAGTAGCAATCGCAAGTCATTTAAAGGCTCAATATGCTGAAGAAATGACCATTGTTCTGCAGCACCAATTTGATGCGCTCGAAATAGATGATGAAGGATTTGGAGTGACGCTTCGCTTTAACCGTCGCCCAGAGCGCCTTGAGATCCCTTTCGACGCGGTGACAGCCTTTGTTGATCCAGCGGTAAATTTTGCGCTTCACTTTCAACCTCAGAATGAAGAGGGTCTGGACAACTCAATTTCGCCAGCCGATCAAAATCAGGCTCCCATTGAAAGTGCACAGGCACTTGAAGGTGCAAGCGAACCTGCAGAAGGCGGCACAGTTGTTTCGTTAGATGCCTTTCGCAACAAAAAATAACCTCCAAATTTTCAATTTTATTTAAGGAAGAAGCTAATGGCTGATTTCGAGTATCGTCCGATGTTCGACGCTCCCCATGAAGATACGCCATTCCGAAAACTGACCAGTGATTTCGTGCGCGTTGAAACATTTAATGGCAGAGACGTAGTAGTAGTCGAGCCAGAGGCGTTAACACTGTTGGCCAAAGAGGCATTTCACGATATTTCACATCTTCTTCGACCAGCTCATCTTCGACAATTAGCGTCTATCCTGGAAGATCCGGAGGCTTCGGCAAACGATAGATTTGTTGCGGTAGACCTTCTCAAAAATGCCAATATTTCTGCTGGTGGCGTACTCCCAATGTGTCAAGACACCGGTACAGCGATAATTATGGGCAAAAAGGGACAGCAAATTTGGACAGGTAGCAGCGATGAAGAGGCCTTATCTCGTGGAGTATTCAAGACCTACGAGGAGGACAACCTTCGCTACAGTCAACTCTCTCCGATAAGTATGTTTGAAGAGAAAAATACAGGCTCAAATCTCCCTGTTCAATTCGATCTGTATGCCACCGATGGTGACTCTTATGAATTTTTGTTCATTGCCAAAGGTGGCGGTTCAGCAAATAAGACTTTTTTATATCAAGCCACTCCTGCCACACTGAATGCGGATAGCTTAGTAAAATTTGTTGACGAAAAGATTAGAACACTTGGTACAGCTGCATGCCCCCCATATCATTTGGCCATTGTGATTGGTGGTACATCCGCAGAAGTAAACCTTAAAACAGTCAAACTCGCCTCAACAAAATACTACGACCATTTGCCAACCAAAGGTGGAGTCCACGGTCAGGCAATTCGCGACGTTGAAATGGAAAAAACTATACTTCAACTCACCCAAAATATGGGCATTGGTGCTCAGTTTGGCGGTAAATATTTTTGCCACGATGTACGTGTTGTACGTCTACCACGACATGGGGCGTCACTTCCAATCGGAATAGGCGTTTCCTGCTCCGCAGATCGCCAGGCCATAGGTAAAATTACCAAGGATGGTGTTTTTCTTGAGGCCCTTGAAACAAACCCTGCACAGTATCTTCCAGAGGTGGACCAAGAACAACTTGGTGGCGAGGTCGTAAATATCGATCTCAATCATCCCATGGATGAAATTAGAAAAACCCTCTCGCAGTATCCTATAAAGACACGCTTAAAACTTTCCGGACCTATAATAGTGGCTCGCGACCTAGCTCACGCCAAAATCAAAGCCCGTCTTGATGCCGGTGAAGCAATGCCGGATTATTTTAAAAATCATCCTGTATATTACGCAGGGCCAGCGAAGACCCCTGAGGGCATGGCATCCGGTTCCTTTGGCCCAACAACCGCGGGGCGCATGGATTCCTATGTTGATCAGTTTCAGGCCGCTGGTGGCAGTATGGTAATGCTAGCTAAGGGCAACCGATCAAAACAGGTTATCGATGCCTGCAATAAGCACGGTGGTTTTTACCTTGGCTCGATTGGTGGCAGTGCTGCACGTCTAGCAGAACAGCACATAAAAAAGGTTGAAGTATTGGAATATCCAGAACTTGGAATGGAAGCGATCTGGCGCATAGAGGTTGTCGATTTCCCTGCATTTATAGTCACTGACGATAAAGGCAACGACTTCTTTGCATCCAATTAAATATGATAAGAACAGGCCCAGCCAGTGGTCCGATACTAATTTTTGGGCATGGTGCGGGCGCTGGAATGAATTCTCAATTTTTAGAAGCTTTCACAACTAAGCTGTCCGAGAGATCAATCGCTTGCGTCCGTTTTGAGTTTCCTTACATGGAAAAATATAGGTCTGATGGACGAAGAAGACCGCCGGATAGAATGCCAAAATTAGAGGAGCGCTTCTCTGAGATCTACGCTGCGGTAGATGGCAATGCCGTACTGATTGGCGGTAAATCAATGGGGGGGCGGGTGGCTTCTCATATAGCAGATCGATTAAAAGTGGCCGGACTTATCTGTGTCGGTTACCCATTTCATCCGCCTGGAAAGCCAGAAAATACTCGAATAAGCCATTTACTGAACCTCAATACACGCTCACTTATAGTGCAGGGTGAACGCGACAGGTTCGGTTCAAAAGATGAAGTAGAGAGTTACAGTCTTTCCTCTAAAATTCAGGTATTTTGGTCAAGAGATGGGGATCATGATCTAAAACCTCGTAAATCGAGTGGGCGCTCCCATTCCGAAAACTTAGATGAATGTGTAGACGCGATAGCTAAATTCATTCACACCATTACGCGTTAACCCTGATACAGATAATCAGACGTATGCAGCCAACGGAAATCAGACGCCATTCAGTCACCCTGCAGGGACACCGCACCTCTGTCAGCTTAGAAAACGCATTCTGGGAGAGGCTTAAAATTATTGCCTCTAAGCGCGGCGTTTCAATGAATTCTCTGATTGCAGAAATTGACGAAAGAAGAAATGGCAACCTCTCTAGCGCCCTTCGTGTACTCGTGCTTGAAGATACACTTCATGAAGCTGGAAAAAGTATTGGCCTAACTTGAGAAAGAGCCGTCAATGCAGGTGGAAACCCACCATAAGGCGCTGTCTGCATTATCGCTTCAACCACCTGCTCCCTGGATAGGCCTTGGCCAAGTGCAGATTCAGCAAATTTAGTTAGCGTCTGAGGAAGACGCAGTGAGGTAAAAGCTGCCACACCCACTAACATCCTCTGGCGCCAGGTTAACCCTGGCCGAGACCAAATAACCCCATAGCCATAACGAATAGCTACTTCATAAAGAGCAGAGGTAGCTGGGTCTTCTGGAGCAGCATAACCCTGACCAGATCGTTCCCCATGCAACTCCTTCATTATTCGACGGCCCTCAACCGCAAGCTCATCACAAGTCCAGTTAGCCTGATCGTTTTCAATAGCTTGGGTTTCGGGTTTGGAAAGCCCGTGGTCGTCAAACACCTGGCTTGCAGTCGCAAGCCCCGTAATTGCGAGAGGCAAACCACCATAGAGAGCGCATTGAATGATAATTTCCTGAATTGCTCTGGGCGTTAACCCAATGTTCAAAGCCGCTTTGATATGAGCCGATAGAACTTCTTGTCTGTCCAGAGCCGCGAGAGTTGCCAATACAGGAAAAAATCTATCTTCCTTGGTGAGTGCGGGTCTATCCCAAATACTTGCGAAACCAGCTTCAGCTGCAAATTCGGCAAGTCCTGGCGAACCATTAGGTAAGCCCAATCCTAGATCCCTAGCAATCATGGATCCTTGATCTGCAAAATTTTTGCGTGTTTTAGACATGGAGCCCCCACTTATCTGATTTTTTAGTTATCATCATCTGTCATTAAGTGATGAGCAAGCAAAATTGCCATTGCAGTTAATGTAATAGCTATGGTTTGTTCAGGGTGAAAAGTTGGTGCCAGGAGCCCAGTGATGAATGCAGAATATGTTGTAGTAGGCGCAGGCTCTGCGGGGTGCGTAGTGGCAATGCGTCTAGCAGAGGCAGGCAAGCACGTTGTTCTTCTGGAAGCTGGTCCAAAGGACATTCACCCATGGATACATATTCCTGCTGGAATACTAAAGCTGCTGTATCATCCAAAGCTTAATTGGAATTATCACTCTGAAGGCGAAAAAGGCACTGCTGGAAGGGAGATCCACTGGCCTAGGGGAAAAACCCTAGGTGGTTCATCGTCAATCAATGGCATGCTTTATATCAGAGGCCATCAGGCAGACTACGATAGCTGGGCGCAATCAGGGTGCCGTGGCTGGTCATATGATGATGTTTTACCTTACTTCAGAAGATCGGAAAGCTACGTATCAGGAACTGGTGAAACCAGAGGGGCGGATGGCCCTCTTCAGGTAGAAGATTACAGAACAATTCTTCCATTAACGCACCAATTCGTCGAAGCTGCCCAACAAGCTGGACATCCCTTTGCAGAAGACTTGAATGGCTACGAGCGTGTTGGCGTAGGGTATTCCCAAATGTCCAGAATTGGCCGCAGGCGCGGCTCAACTGCTCAAACTTATCTTTCGAAGGTTAAGAATAAAGAAAATATTCAAATCATAACTAACGCGCTAGCAACAAAACTACTTTTTGAGGGTAAAAAGTGCATTGGAGTAGCGTTTTCTCAGGGCGACAAGTCAAACGAAGTCAGAGCAAACGCCGAAGTAATTCTTGCTGGAGGCTCAGTGAATTCCCCACACCTTCTTCAAATATCAGGGGTTGGATCCGCTGAGCATTTAAAAACTATTGGGGTTGAACCAGTCCATGATTTACCTGGAGTTGGTCAAAACCTTTCTGACCACTACATCGCTCGTGTCTCTCATAGAGCTAAAGATGCGGTTTCGATAAACCAATTATCTCGTGGATTACGACTCATGCGCGAGGGTATTCGCTTTTTTGTTGAGGGACGCGGGGCGCTTACCTTTGGTGTTTCATCAGCGCAGGTATTCACCCATAGTCGTGAAGGCCTAGCTAGCCCTGACATACAACTACTATTCTCTCCCGCGAGCTATGATCCCCAAAAATTTGGAGCACTGGAAAAGGAACCAGGAATGACAATTGCCTGCTCGATTGCCCGACCTGAAAGTCGCGGAACAATCATGGCGCAGTCTTCCAACCCTAGAGAATACCCAATAATTAGGCCTAACTACATGTCCGCGGAAAATGATGTGCGCGTTGTAGTTGAGGGAGTTCGACAAGCGCGAAAGATTTTTTCCCAACCTGCGTTCCAACCGTATTCTGTAGGAGAAACTTTACCAGGCCGGGAAATTCAATCCGACGATGAAATCGCTGAATTTGCACGTCAAACAGGCAATACGATTTATCATCCAGTTGGTGTATGCAAGATGGGACCAGAAGATGACAAGATGGCCGTCGTGGATCCCCAATTAAAGGTCCGTGGGATTCAAGGACTCCGTGTAATTGACGCATCAGTAATGCCTGCAGTTACAACAGCAAATACTAACTCCACTGCAATTATGATAGGTGAAAAAGGTTCAGATATGCTTCTTGCAGATGCTGCAAACTAGCAATGATTGATTACAAGGGAAAAATAAATGCCTAAATTACATTTAATTAGTTCATACACCTGACCTTGGGTGCAAAGGGCCGTGATTGCCCTGCGTGCAAAAGGCGTGGAATTTGAAACCACTTATATCAATCTTCGTGACAAGCCGGACTGGTTTCTAAAAATCTCGCCTCACGGCAAGGTCCCTGTGTTGCTTGTAGATGAAGTACCATTGTTTGAGTCAAACGCTATTGCCGAATACTTAGATGAAACAGTTGAACCACGACTTCATCCATCTGACCCAATATTAAAAGCACGTCATAGGGCTTGGACTGATTTTGTTTCAGATTTTGCTGCAAGTCTTTCTGCTGTCTATTACGCTAAAACTAAAGCTGATTCAGAGGCTTTGTACGAAACAGCCACAAAAAGATTGGACCGCGTTGAATACGCCTTATCGGTCGATAAAAGCGAAGGCCTATATTTTGGTGGAGACAAATTATGTCTTGTGGACGCAGCTTATGCTCCGTTCTTTCAACGTTTTTTATTTGCTGACGAGTTCCTCAAAACACATCTACTAGATGCGTATCCCAATACAAAGAGGTGGGCATTAAACTTAATGGAGTGTGAGACTGTTAAGGGGTCAGTAGCCGATGTTTTTGAAAAGGAATTCCAGGCAAATCTAATTCGCAGAGAAACTTACGTATCGACACTTATACCAGTTGCGTGACGTTTAGAAGGAACTTCCATTTAAGGGAGTTTCAAGCGCTTGCACGCACCTATCTACTCAGCTAACTTCCGCGGCCTTGAGAGTTAGACGTCTAACTCTTCATGGAGAGGTGCCAGAGTGGTTGAATGGGGCGGTCTCGAAAACCGTTAAGGGCGCAAGTCCTTCGAGGGTTCGAATCCCTCTCTCTCCGCCATGAATAGGCGATAACCATCTGATTTGTAACGCAATTTCGTGAACA
>VMCJ01000137.1 GCA_008081395.1 Rhodospirillales bacterium
CTGGCCCAAATCATGACGACCGAATGATCGATGAAGTCGTCCGAGCTCTTAATGATGTGTGGCATCGTTTAGGTTTATCGTTTGTGGAAAAAGCGGCTTAATACGCTCCTGCAATCTTTTGTAATATTAAATCCAGAAATCGGTTCTTTTTTGCCTTTAATTGTAGGGCACAAATGTAAGTGAATTTGCAGATCCAAATACAGCCTTGGTCGTCATTACTTTTACAAAAAAATTAGTCAGCAATTTAAAAACACCATTCAAAAACTAACGACTTTTGGGTTTCAGCATTTTCTCAGGCATCGTAGGATTTCAGCACTATGTCACATGGATAGTTTTAGAATGCTTCATACTCCCGAAACATTTGTCCCAACAAAAGCCGTAGTTCGCTCATCTGGCGGAATTGTAGCAGCTCAGCACTGGGAAGCAGCAGAAGCCGGTGCTGCCGTCCTAAGGGCTGGAGGAAATGCAGTTGATGCAGCAATTGCCACTGCACTCGCTATTGGCTGCGTAGAACCATGGATGAGTGGCATTGGCGGCGGCGGTTATATGCTTATTGGACTCGCTGGGAGCAAAAAAGTCTATCAAGCAACTTATGGAATGATTGCTCCTAAAGCACTTGATCCCGCTCGTTATCCATTAGCAAAAGAAGGAGTAGCTCCAGCTGACTTCCTGTTCGTATGGCCTCGAGTAGAAGATGATCGAAACGTGCTTGGTCCTGAAGCCGTTTGCGTTCCAGGAGCGGTTGCTGGGTTTTCCGGTGTTTTGGAAAGGTTCGGCACACTTTCTTGGCGCGAAGCAATTCAACCAGCCATTTCTCTTGCCGACAAAGGAATGCCAACAGACTGGTATCAGACACTCCAAATTGCTTACGGGGCTGCAGCAGGACTAGGAAAATTCAGCGAAAGCGCAAAGACATATCTGCCTGACGGTACTCCACCAGTATCTCTTTCATCCCATTCACCCAATAGAATTAAGCTAGGAAATTTAAGTAAAACTTTGCGGCGATTGGCTGAAGCCGGCCCAGAAGATTTTTATAAGGGCAAGATATCAGAATTAATTCTTGCCGACCTCAAAAACTCAGCATTTCAAGCGTCTGATCTAAGTGACTACGATGCTCCCATCACAGAAGTCGAAGGTATCGAGTATCGTGGTAAGCGTATTCATCTTGCCAGTGGCTTAACCGCTGGGCCCACATTTGCGCGTGCATTGAGATCTATTGAACAAACTATAGATCCAAATAAGCCATTAGGGGTCGACGCATATGTCGCTTGGGCAGATGCGTTAAAGGAAGCATACGAATACCGTTTTAGAGTTTTAGGGCATGCTGCTCCAGCAGATGAGTTAGCATGCACGACCCATCTGAGCGTCGTAGACCGTGAAGGTAATATGGTCTCGCTCACAAACACTTTGTTAGAAAGATTTGGCTCGCGCTACATGGGCTCAGAGACAGGTATTTTATTTAATAACGGCATGATGTGGTTTGATCCTGAACCAGGGAAGCCAAACTCTATTTCTGCAGGCCAACGCCCTCTCTCTAATATGTGTCCAACAATTGTCACAGAAAATGGATTGCCTGTTTTTGCGTGTGGAGCCTCTGGAGGACGACGAATTGTTCCGGCTTGTTTTCAATTAACTTCCATGGCCGTGGATTTTGGGATGAACCTAGAAGATATTTACTCAACACCAAGATTGGATGTCTCCGGCACTGATGGCGCCATGGCTGATGCTCGACTTTCAAGTGAAATTATCGAGGCAGTGGCTTCAAAGATGCCCATCCAAGCAACCTTTCAATCAATAGGAACCCGCCCTTTTGCTAACCCACAAGCGGTAATGCGTAAGGGTACTGAAAATTCTGGCGCCGCTGTTATCGAAATGGCAACGTCCGCTGCGATATCCGAATAAAAATGACTGAACTACCAAGTAATCCTCAAGATCTTCGCGTTCCAGATCCAGGCATTCGGGCACTATTTAAAACAGATAGCCGTTGGCAAGCATGGCTAGATGTTGAAGTGGCTCTGGCTAAAGCCCAAGCAAAGATAGGGATGATCCCATCGAATGCCGCAGAGGAAATATCTAAAAAAGCAGATCTTTCACTTTTTGATAGACAAAAATTAGCTGATGGATTTCTCCGCAGTGGACATACGCTAACCCCTTTGATTTGGGAGTTAGATCGTCTTTGTGAAGGTGATGCAGGTGGTTATGCGCATTGGGGTGCAACCACGCAAAATATTGTGCAAACTGGGGACCTTCTTATTCTTCGAAAAGCTGACGCAATTTTTCGAAAGCAATTATCAGAGCTTTTATTTGTGATGGCTGATCTTGCGGAGCAACACGCGGAGACAACCATGGCTGCAAGGACACATGGTCAGCATGCAGTCCCCACAACATTCGGTGCAAAAGTTGCAGTTTGGCTTGATGAAATTTCACGGCACGGAATACGGCTTTTGGAGGCGTCTCCCAGAGTATTTCGAGCAATGCTGGGAGGAGCAGCTGGAACTCTTGCATCCTTTGGATCAGATGGCTTTAAGCTGCAGGAGGTATTTGCTGCAGAACTGCAAATGACGGCAATGGCTGTACCAAGCCGCGCAGAAGGCGATCATTTGTCTGAGTATGTTTTATTACTTGGCTTGATGGCTGCAACTACAGGAAAGATTGCTCGAGAAATTTACACCCTCCAAAAGCAAGAGTTTGGAGAGTTGGAGGAACCAACGCCTGAAGGCTCTGTGGGTTCAAGTACAATGCCACAGAAAAGAAATCCATTTATGGCACAAGATATTGTTGCTCTATCTTCAGAAATAAGGATGCAAGTACCTTTAGCTCTTGAAGCCATGCAAACAGAGCACGAAGCGGATCGTGCGACTTCTTTACAAATACGCCAAGCCACTGAAAGAGCATGTGTTGCGACTGGGGATATGTTGGCACGAATGAAAATAATTATTTCTGGTTTGAGTGTTAAACCAGAACGTATGCGACAAAATTTAGATTTAACTGGTGGACTCATCATGGCTGAACCCGTCATGTTGGCTCTTGGTAGCAGTATTGGAAGACAGGAGGCTCATGACATTGTTTATGATGCGGCTCAAGCGGCAACACTTGGGCAGAAAAGTTTTGCTGACTTATTGGCAGCCGACCAGAGGATTTCAGAAAAACTCTCAAAAAATGACATCAAAAACTTACTCAATCCCTTAAGCTACGTTGGTTTATCACCAGAACTTGCGCGTAGCGCTGCATCATCCGCTAGAGACACCGCTACCAAATTATTAAATTAAGAAACTGCTAAATCAGTTCTGAACTGTTTCAAAATACTCCAAATTTTTTGAAGGCATCGACCGGATCCATACCTTCCATAAGTGCAGCACGCATGTCCGTTTCCGTCCTAGCTTTTGTTTCCGTAGCTCGAACAGCTTCCTCGGCCATTAACCGAGGAATTACAACCACACCATCAATATCAGCCAGAACATAATCTCCACTGGCGATCGTAACCCCACCAATATCAATCGGTTCGCCCATGCTTTTGGCCTTCCAGCGGCCAACAATGTCCTTCGGAGTGTTAAATCTGCAGAAAGTAGGAAATTGGTTTTCTCTTATGAATGAGACATCGCGGGCAGCCCCATCGACAATGTAACCTCGTACCCCTTTTTTCTTTAGGACTTCTGACGATAGCTCACCCATCAATGCTACTTCATAGGTATTAGGCTGGCACACTAAAACCTTGCCGGATGGTGCCTTTGAGAGGACTGTGGCCCAACTTAGCAGAGTGTCATAGTCGTCCTGCCCTACCTCAAAGTGGCCATCGATAGTGAAAATCTCTCCAGCAAGCTTCTGACCAGGATTGAGTGAGGCAATCCCATGAGGTAACACGCAGTTATCATGCCCCATTGCCCGCAACGCATCATATACTGCGCTTGCATAAAGCTTCTCTAGCCTTTTGGTTAAATCCATAAAAGCCACACTCCTACCTACAAAAATACTTTTGCCATTTATTAATACTTAATGCAGAGAGACTAACGCCTTTTTACACTCCCACCAGGGTTATTAAATTTTATATCCTACAGGTATTTACCTTTGAAAAGCCAACATGAAAGGCAGATCGTATTTCGAAATTAATTAATAAATTTAGATGTTTAGATTATTTTCTTAAACTTTTATCAATGATTTAAAGGCGGTTTCCGTTATATAGCCTCCAACTTTTTTGAGATCATTACCAATAACTATAAGTGCAGGGACTACAAACAACACTAAAAACGTTGCAACCAACAAACCAAAGACAATTGTAACGGCCATGGGAATAAGGAAACGTGCCTGCAAGCTCGTTTCAAATATCATCGGTGTGAGACCACCAATAGTAGTCAGTGAAGTTAAGAGGACAGCTCTTAATCTATCAACACTGCCTTTCGCCGCTGCCGTTACAAGATCATCCCCATCAGCACGACGTCCATCAATTGTGATGATTAATACGATGGAATCATTCACGACAATCCCAGCGAGCCCTAAAAGGGCAATCATGGAGAGGATAGTCAAGTCAAACCCCATAAACAGATGCCCAAGTGTGGCACCAATAAAACCGAAAGGTATGATAAGCATCACTGCTATTGGTCGACTAAAACTACCAAAAACCCAACAAAGCACGATATACATCAAAACCAGACCAATAATTGCTCCAGTTTTCATATCCTTAAACGTACCCTGTTGCTCCTCCGCCTTACCCGCAAATCGGTAACTTACCCCATACTTTGCTGCTATGCCTGACAAACCATCTTTCTCAAGTGCTGCTAAAACATCATTACTGGTTGTTACTGCCTCGTCGATTTCGGCAGTAACAGCAATCCGCCGCACTCCGTCCTCACGCTTTATCTGAGAAAAACCAGCAGTTTCTCTAAATTCTACAATTTCACTTAGAGGAATTTGTGTCCCGCTAGGAGAACGAAGATATAAATCCCGAAGAGGTACCTCAGTCAGTGCTTCCTCGTTAAGGCTAACTCTTACGGTCACCTCATCATCCCCGCGTGCAAATCTTTTTGCAATCGCACCTGAATAGGAATCCCTGACCTGACGGGCAACATTTTCCGTTGTGAAACCGAACGCCCGTCCCTTGCTGCTCAACTCGAGCACAAGTTCAGGCTTGCCGTACGGCATATCGTCTTCAATAGCACTGGTGCCAGAGTAATTAGAGAGCAACTGCCTAACTTCCTGAGCAGCACCTTTTAGAGCTGCCGGATCGCCCCCAGACAGCCTCACATCTACTTCACGCCCAGGAGGACCTCCCTGCGCGGGTGTTAGAGTGAGACTTTCAACACCAGCAATCGGTGGTAATGCTGCCTTCCATGCAGCTAGAAATTCATTGGTCCTAACAGATCTGCGGTCGGCTGGAATTAGTTCGAGAAAAACAGAGCCTATCTCGTCACCAGTTGATCCACCTCCTTGTTCACGTCCAACTGAGGCACCAACCTTTGCAAGTGTCTGACGAACTAGAGCCCCTTTGTTGAATCCCAATTCTTTCTCTGCTGTGTATGCCGCACTTTCAATAGACCACACCGCTGTTTCGGTTTCACTTCTCCCTCCCCCAGGAGCAAGTCGGACATTTGCGTAAGCCACATCTGCCTCAACGGATGGGAAGAAATTGAAAGCAACACGACCACCAGCAACAAGACCAACTGATATAATCAAAGCTGAGACGGCAACAGCCATTGTTATGTATCGAAACTCGATAGCTTTAAAAACAGCGTTTTCGAAGTGACCAGAGCGAAAACGATCGAACCAATTATTAAAAGAGGCACGAAAACCAGTCTTGCTAACAAGGGAGCTACTCAACGCACTTTTCATATGGCCTGGCAACGCCAAAAAACATTCAATCAAACTTGCTAGAAGAGCCGCGACAACAGCCATCGGAATGGCGGCAATTATAACCCCTATCAGATCCCCAATTACAAAAAGCGGCAGAAAGGCTGCTATCGTTGTTAATGTTGAACTAACGACAGGGGCAGCCATTTTACGAGCGCCCTGCTCTGCTGCGTCTAGCGCAGATAAGCCTTTGCGTCGTAAAGCCTCTGCATGTTCACCGACAACGATTGCATCATCAACGACAATACCAAGTACAAGGATCAGACCAAACAGGCTTATCATGTTTACAGATTGCCCAGACAACCACATCACTGACAGAGCTGCCATAAGTGATGCGGGTATACCAATCGCGACCCAAAAAGCGACGCGGGCATTTAGGAATAAGAAAAGCACAAGCACTACCAGCACGAGCCCACTCGCACCATTTTTCACTAGGAGCCAAATTCTTTCTTTTACTAAGTTGGACTCAACGCCGTATTTTTCGACCCGAAGTTCTGCGGGGAGAGTTGGCAAAGTCTTTTCGAGATAATTATCAAGGATTGCAGCTGTCTCCAGACTGTCCGCTGTCGTGGCCCGCTGCACCAAAAGCTCAATTGCAGGTTCGCCAAAATGCGATGCCGTTACTTGATCTTTGTCATAAGACTCTCGAACTAAGGCAACATCAACAATGCTAACCTTGCCCCCTAAATCATCACTTTTTAGTTCAATAGAAGAAATTTCTTCTGCAGTTTCTGCCAGACCTAAACTGCGTATTTGACGAACACCCCCCGCTGTTTCTCCCGAAGGAACATCTTGAGAAGCTTTGGTAATAGCGCTTGCGACGTCCCCCACTGTTAGGTCCAGTGCGCGCAACCTGAACGGATCCACTTCTACAGAAATTTCGGGATCGCGCATTCCAGAGAACGAAACCCGGTCGATCCCGGCCTTCATCATCTCATCGCGCATGCGTTTTCCTAGGGTCCTCAGAGCTGCTTCTGAATAAGGACCAGAAATTGCGATCCGTGCTATCGTGTCATAACGAACGATCCGCGCAACATCAGGCTGCTCACTGCCTTCAGGTAAAGTTGTTGCGCGGGCAACAGCAGCATCGACATTTGCAAAAGCAGTCTGCATGTCAGCGCCTTGTTGAAATTCTACTATGACAGAAGCTGCGCCCTCTCTCGCTGTAGAGCGCACCCGCTTAACATCGTCTAAAAAGCGAACCTCTCGCTCAATTGTTTGTACAATAGATAGATCGACATCATCCGCAGATGCTCCTTCCCAACCAATATTTACTGAGACGATATCAATCCCAAAGTCAGGAAAGAATTGAGTATTCATCCTCCATAAACCAGCCAATCCAGCAATTATCATGATAGCCATGACTAAATTAGCGGCCGTAGGATGACGAGCAAAAAGACTTATGAGCCCTCCTCTCGAAGTTAAACCAACCAATTCCTCTGAACTGGAATTGCTGGGACTATTCACGGATCTGAACCTTTAATCCTGGCGCTATTTCAGGAATGCGCGTTACAACAAGCCTACTGTCTTCAGCTATGTCTCCTGAAATAAGTGCATCAAATCCATCCAGTGTTAGTACAGAAATAGATGCTTCTACCAAGCGCCCGTTTTTGACGAAATATACTCGTTCTGAGTCATAAACAGCACTCTCTGGAACTCGAAAAACATTTTCATAAGAAATATCTGGGGTGCGAGCTTCTACAAATGCACCAGGGCGTAAATCGTATATATTTTGGCCACCACTGATCGGTGCATAAAGCCAAACTCCACCTGAAGTGGCATCAAATTCTCCTTGCACACGAGATAAAGTGGCATTGAGTTTGATTAGAGTTTCACCCGCTCGCCAGATAATTTCTGCAGGCCGTCCCTGAAACCCACCATTTACAGCAAGCCTTCCAAACTGAGCGTCGCTCATGTGGAACCGGGCCTCTAAACGCTCTACATCAATCAATCTTGCTATCTTGTCAGAGCTACTAACACGTTTCCCAATCGCTGCAGAAACATCAACCAAAATGCCATCAAATGGGGCATGTAAACGCGTCTCTTCGAGATCACGTTTAGCTCTTTTCAATCGCACCTCCGCGCGCGTCACGCTAGCAGTAAGACGTGAAACCTGTGCTTTCAAACGAGCAATTGTCTCAAAGCGCACCACTCTATTTTGTCTGGAAGAAAGATAAGCAAAACGCGCATCATCAACACTTTTCCCTGACACCACTCCATTGCCTAACAGACTTTTCTTCCGATCAAGGTCTATCTTGCGGAGTGTCTCTTGCTCTTTATCAAAAACGACAAGCTCTTGGTTGGCGGCAAGGTCAGACTTAGCTTCTTCAAGTGCTGCATTTGCTTCTAAAACAGCAGCTTCTGCATCAACAATTTCTGTTTCGTATTTGAAGGTATCTACTGCAACTAGTAATTCACCCTTTCTAACCCGTCCTCCAGCGTAGAAATTTGATCCAGTTTCGACGATACGTCCCTCAACTAATGGACGAAGGTCAGCATCTCTTGAAGAAATAATTCGTCCAAAGAGTTTTAGATTTGGTTGAAGATTAGTTCGCTTGATTGAGATAGTATCCACCACCCATTCACGCTCTTCAGCGGGATTAGACGCAGCCTCCGGTTTTGTGAGGACCAACAGAGCAAAAAAGCCCCCTGCACCGCCAAGCAGCGCAAAAACAACAAGCAATTGGACGAGCTTCTTCAAAAAATACTCCTCGGCCTAACCAAATCTACGGTCTAGGCTCAATACGGCAATTCGATATGCCAGGGAAACTATAATTTCGCATCTATCAAGATGCAGAATTCCAATCACTAACAATAATCATCTACTTGGAAATCTCTGTTAGCATTGCTACCCGTTAAAGATCCCTTGCTACATTGAGTTCTATCACTAAGAATTACGCAATGAATTCGACATCCGATCATCAAAAACAACAATTTCTTAATTCTTCAGCCTTAGAAGTTGTAGTGGAATTACAAAAAGCGGAGTTAGATCGCCTCCTTGCGGAAAATAAACGGCTGCATCAACGGATAGATCAGTTACTTCAATTGCAAGAAAGAGAGCAGGTTCTGCGTCAGCAACTACAATCTGTTTTAGGAAACCCGACAAAAACGACTCAGCTCCCAAATACACTATCATATGGCAGCGAAGTTCAATCATTACAGACACGCTATGGACGGTTGAAAGATGCCTTAGGTGTGCTGCTTGTAGCGTTAGAAAAACGTTCTAGAGGTTAACTATAACAAACTCACCCTCTGTGGTCACATCTACTGTTTCTACTTCAAGCTGCTGAACGTCTCCAACCTCAATATCGTAGGAATGAGTTTTCCAGCGATTAGGATCAAAACGAGATTTTCCAGTTCGGAGATCAAACTCCCACCCATGCCATGGACATCTAACAATCTCACCGCCACGACTATAACTATAGCAACCCGGTCGATCTGCTTCGACTAGACCAATAACAACACCTTCGGACAATAGTCCCCCCATATGTGGGCAGGCATCACGCAGGCCAAAATACTCTCCAGCAACATTAAAAATTACAATTTTACGTCCCTGGACCTCAACACTTAGTCGCTCACCCGGTGGTATATCCATTACCTTTGCGGCTATGTGTTTTGCCATGAGATTATACCCCGTAGAGCGAACGGGCGTTGTCTATAAAGAAACTTTGTTTCTGTTCATCGGTAGCGCGAGGAAGTGGAATGCGGGTTGGATCATCAAAATCCCAGTGCGGATAATCCGTTGCAAAAAGTAACTTTTCCCACCCAATCCACTCAAAGATATCTTTCAAATGGCCTCGCCGATCTGGTTCCTCAAATGGTTGCGTTGTATACCAAATATGATCTGCCATATATTCTGAGGGAGGACGTTTAACGTGCAGTAACTCCTCTCTATTTTGGGCCCATATTCTATCTAAGCGCCATGAAAGTGCTGGCGCCCAAGCAAAACCAGCCTCTACTATTATCAATTTTAATTCAGGCCAACGCTCAAAGACGCCTTCCATAACCATAGATGTGACAAGAGACTGAGCGGACTGAGAATGTCCCACCATATCTTCGGTATAATAGCTAGGCCAGCCACCTCCAGTTACAGGCGTACCACCAAAACCAAAGGCATGAACGGCGAGTGGAAGATTAGCTTCCACACAGGCATTAAAAATTGGCCAATATCGTCTATTACCCAAAGGTTCAGAGGTTCTAATCAACATAAACGCTTGTATAAAATTTGGGTCGCCTGCTCGACGCTCAATTTCTTTTGCTGACAGAATAGCGTCTTCATAAGGCAAGCAAACTGAGCCTTTGAGACGTGCTTCTTTGGACGTCCATTCCGCGATCTGCCAATCATTTATGGCCTTGCAGTACGCAGCCGCAAAATCGGGATTTTGCAGGCCTTGGCCCGATTTGAGGGGATTTAAAACGCCCAATTCAATATTGTAGCGATCCAGGTGATGTTTTCGCATAAATTCTAAGTCAGAACCTGGCTTCTCTCCATTAGGTCCATAGGCGTCTCGCCTTGCGGCATCTGGCTGCCCTTTTGGATAAGCAGGTCCTGCTTGGTATGGCTGGCGCAGAAGCATTCCATAAGTTTGATAATGGTCGCGCCAGCGCTTTTCCAAAAATGGAAAAATTTCTTTCTCAACTGATTTTGGGCTTGGATGAATATCGCAGTCTGCGATCACTAGCTTTTGATTTGCAGGCATCGTGGCCGATGCTTTGCCGATAGTTTCGACACTCACGTTACGGCCTCCTTCAATCTAGGATAGGTCTTTAGTGGATTATCATAGCACATTTTATTCGTTAGCGCCTCTGAAATGCCATTTGGGATGGCATTTGTACCTTCATAGTGCCAATGAGGGTAATCACTTGAAAAAAGCAGCATCTCATCGCTATCAAAGTGATTAATCAATTTTTCTAAATCTTCGGGTTTAGGTGGAGCATCTGAAGGCTGAATAGTCAGTCGAAGATGGTCTTTAGCAATTTCTAGTGGGTGTCGGTCGACCCAAGGGGTCTCCATGCGCAAGCCACGCCAGAACTTGCCAAGCCTCCAGAGGTGTGAGGGCAGCCAAGCAAATCCAGATTCTAAAAACACCACCTTCAAATCGGGAAATTCAGCAAATACACCCTCGGTTATCAAGCTGGTAAGCGTAGTTTGAAATGCTTGGGACTGGGCAGCAGAATCTTCTGCATAGTATGTTGGCCAACCTACCGATGTAACAGGATGTCGGTATGCACTTCCGGCATGAATCCCTATTGGCAGGCCGCATCTTTCTGCAGCGCGGTAAATTGGCCAATAGCGCCGACGCCCAAGAGGCATCTCATCCATAACCAGCATCAGGACCTGAACAAACCGCCTATCATTAGACATACGCTCTATCTCAGCCGCGGCATAATCAGGGTTTTGCGGAGGAACAACTATAGAGGCCCGCAGACGTTCATCTTTGTCTAACCACTCAGATACCATCCAATCATTCACAGCTCGTGCAAACGCGTACGCCATATCTTCAGTGTATAAAAGCTGCACTCCATAGAGGCAGTTACAAATAGCGAATTTTGTTTGGAAGCCGTCCAATGCCTCTTTTTGCAACCGTCCCAAATCCTGGCCGGCTTTACCTAATTCCGGTTTCCAATCTGGTCGTGCTGTAACAGGTGCATTTTTAGGATAGCTGATAGAGTCCAATTCATGAACACCTCGTTGCACAACCATATCACGCCAATGATCATCTAAATAAGGTAACAATGCCTTAAGGTTTGGCACTGCCGGATGAATATCACAGTCGATAGCACCGATAGGAGGATGAGGCATTTTTTTTAGTCCTCTTCTGGGCGAGAGCGCCATTCCTCGGCATCAAACGCAACATGTTCCCCAAAATGATGAATAGTGGTCTCATCAGGAAGTGATAATTTTGAGAATTGTGCATCAGCCGATGAAAGATGAACAACACGAGACTTTGTCTGAAGCCATTTTGTTGCAGGTAGAAGTGTTGACTGCCGCTGAGTTACGTCCATCACATAATAATGATGCGGAATAACTACTTTAGGCTTCAATTGGTCAATTATGCTGTCAATCATTTCAAACCCCATCACATGCTGGCTATCGTCAACCGGCAGCAGGACGATGTCTATATCCCCAATCATTTCCCAAATATAATCAGGGGGATCGTGTCGATTATCACCCCAATGAAGTAAGCGAAGACCGCCCGTCTCGATAACAACTAATACGTTATCCCACGATCTAGGATTATCAGGGGGCTCAATGTTAACTCCATTGAAACGTTTATGAATTAACTTGAAATCATATAAGGCAGCACTTGCATCCGTAGCATGTTTATCGGCAATACCTTCAATTGAGAGGTCGAGAAAGCTGTACCGACCAATTGGCCTATCTAAAAGTACGTTTGCATCTAATCTATCAAGGGCGTCATGATCAAAATGCGCATGGGTTGAAACCCCTATGTCAACACTTGTGAGTGGCATATCTTTAAAATACCAATCCCAAGTTCTACTCGGATGATTACGCCAAGGGTCAACCATTACTGTCAGACCTTGCGGTGTTGTCAACCTGAATGCACTCGATCCAAAATAAGACACTGTTACGGTACCAACGTCTTCTGGCCGCCCAATCCGAGTCTGCTGTTTGAGCATCATTGAATTATGATTGCTGTTTCGAAGCCAAGATGTGAGACCTGAATAAATCTTGCCCATGAATTAGTCCTCAAAAATAGCAACTGCTCGGATAGGACTTGCAGTACCTCCTCGGATCTTCAATGGAAAACCCACAAATCTAAAGCGCCCTTCACCAACTAACTTTTCTAAATTCCAAAGACACTCAATGTGCGTTATTCCTCGCTCTCCACACGCAAGATGCGCTTTATAATTCGCAGCACCCTCAGGAGCTGGGCTGATCGCTTCCACCCCAAATTGACGGATATTTTTATCTGCAAGCCAGTGGACTGAGTTGACATGAAGCCCGGGAAAATCATGCTGATATCCAGGAGTTCCCCAAAGTCGGGCATTTACTCCCATATGCAGGAGCACAGTATCACCCTCTAGGATTGGCGCTCCAGCCGCTTCCAACGCGGCTTCCATCTCTTCTACTGTTATCTCATGCCGGAGTTCGACATGAGATAAATCCAGACAAATGCCGCCTGTATAAAAATTTTCTAAGGGCATTTCGTCTATTGAGGCCGCTCCAGGCCTAGGGTCAAAGTGGACGGGTGCATCAATGTGGGTGGCGGCATGATCAGACATAGAAATCGACATTGCCTTCGAAGAAAATTTAACACCGCCCGCTTCCTTAACCTCCTCATGATCATTCCATGTTGTCATTACCACTGGAGGATGCGCAGGATGGGCGGGAGTTCGATGGTATATTTCTCGTGAAAGATCGATAAAGCGCATACACTACTCCATTAAACATAGAATAAGATTATTGTCATAAAGCTTACACAAATAAGATCTAAGCAAGGATCTTCATAATAGTGAAGAGTGAACGAAAATGTCTGGCCTAGCGCCATTAGTTTTAATTGTCGGGCCAAGTGGGGCCGGAAAAGACACCCTTTTAGAAGGGGCTAGTCGGGTCCTCGCACCGACAGGACAATTTTACTTTTCGGGACGGGAAATAACGCGCCCTGTTACCACAGAAGGCGAACAACACTCTGAAATAAGTCGAACAGAATTCAATCAAAAGGAAGCCGAGGGAAAATTTCTTCTGTCCTGGCGAGCCCATGGTAATTGCTACGGCGTACCGATCATACCTTCCGAGGAAATGAGACGAATTGGCAAAACGGTCGTGGCAAGCGTTTCCCGATCCGTAATAGATGATGCTAGCGCTAGGCTTCAGCCTTTCCATGTAATTTACGTTACAGCACCAAAATCACAGCTTGCTAAACGATTAGCTCTCAGGGGCCGGGAAACGGAGGCAGAAATATTGGAAAGGCTAAACCGCGCAGGTGAGCTTGAGGTAAGCGGAAGGCACGTCACAGTAATCACTAATGACCAAGATGTAGAAACAGGTATCTCCAAGATGATAACTGCTCTGCAAAATGCCTCAATTTTGGAATGGGAACCGGCAGAGTAATTTAAATGGCATGCCAAGGCCTGGTTGCTCATATAACGCCAATCCGGATATTTTTATTGGCCCAATTACCCCCGCTATTTGTGCCGCGTCCGATAAAGCTTCTTTTACTCTGGATCTAAGACCAACTGTTTGCAAAGCGTTTGTTAATGTCATGTGAAAACGAAAATCCTCTTTAACGTATGGGTAACCCCAGTTTTGAAGATTTTCTTCCTGTCTGAAAGTTAGACTGACCGAGCGACGCTTCGTTAGCTCCTCGTCTGTTAGTGGCGAACGGTATAGGTCAAAAAACTCTACCGCCTCAGATGCGAGGTTATCCATTTCTGCTGAGGCATAATCAAGCGCAAACGCGATGAAGTTTCCAATTTCTGATGGACTAGACAAAGAACACACAAACGATTTTCTAGCTGCTGCAAACTCCTCCAAAGACTTTATCAAATCCCTCAAATCGAAAGGATTGGCTAATCGAAATGGTGGTTTAATTGTTGCATGGAAGCCATACAGTCTTGGAGAGCTTGTAAGTTCGTCAATATCAACGTCTTCCAAACTATTTATCGCTGGTCGCCTTAGTTCTTCTCCTGTTTCAACATCCCGTCCCAGCCACGAATTACCAAAGCTCCACAGAGCGGTTTCACGCGGTGGGGCAAAATAGATTGCATACCGCTTCATGCAGTTTGCACTCCAGCCACCCATGTTCCTCTTATGATTGCAGATCCATCTATTTTGCGCACACGCACAAGATCCGCACGCTTTCCAACTACAATTTCTCCCCGATCAACGTGACCAAGCATTTCTGCAGGATTTTTAGAAACGGTAGCTACAGCCTGTGGTAATTTCATTATGCTTAGATCATCCAACTTAAACGCAGCCTGAATGAGACTAATTGGTGCATAATCGGACGAGAGAGCATCGAGCAATCCTGCCGATGCCAAATCTATTGCTGAAACATTACCGGAGTGTGACCCGCCACGAGCCACATTTGGCCCTCCCATAACGGTCCTCATACCAGCTTCTTTTGCAGCCTCGGCGGCTTCCATCGTAGTTGGAAATTCAGAAATCCGAATATTATCGCTGATTGCTTCAAGAACATGATCAGGAGTGGTGTCATCATGGCTAGCCACTGGGCCCCGGCCTTGCCATAAATCTAGAATCTTTCTCCGGTTTGCATTTACATTTTTGCTCGCAGACGCAATCCGCGAAGAAACATATTCTTCAAATTCCTTGTCCGGCATATTTTCATTTTTATAAACCTTAAAGGATTTCAGATCGCGCCATTGCCGCTGCCCTGGTGTATGGTCCATGAGAGAAATTAATCTCACCACGGGGTCATTGGCATAGGGTTTAAAAAGCTCTGGAGCGATGTCATCAGCAATTTCACACCTAAGGTGCACATAATGGTCGGCACGAAATAGTTCCCCTTCCTTGGCTTGGGCAACAGCATTCATGACTGTCTTTAGAAGGGCTCGACGGTAATTCCTATCCAAATACTCTCCAACCGCGATAGCATCATAGACAGTTGTTACCCCAGCGGCTGTCATTTGCGCATCATGAGCAAGGATAGCTGCCAAGGGTGATGGCCAGAGTACACCAGGTCGAGGAACCATATGCTTTTCTACATTGTCAGTATGAATTTCTATGCATCCAGGAAGTAAAAAATCTTTACCAAGGTCTTGGGAGCCAGCGGGGATTTTATCACCTTCCCAAATTTCTTGGATTTTGCCATCCACTACTGAAATTCCACCATGAAACACAGCATCTGCTGTCACAACATGAGCATTGGCAAATACGATATCAGACATCAGGCTGCAGCCTTAAATTGCGAAACATCAAATAACCTGTCAGCAAGACGGTCACGCGCTATCTCATCATGGCAAATGACCACAATAGCTGCCCCTTGTTTTTTTGCTTCCAAGATGAGCTCGATAGCTGCTTCCCTATTTACAGCATCAAGTGAGGCTGTAGGCTCATCCAACAGTAAAATCGAATAAGGTCGCACAAGCCCCATTGCTATATTAACCCGTTGTTGCTCACCTCCTGAAAAGGTTGCGGGCGGAACATTCCAAAGATGTTCTGGAAGATTGAGCCGTCTTAAAAGTCCTACTGCAGCTTCCATAGCTTTTTCAGAAGGACTACCACCAGCAATTGCCACTTCTGCGACTAGATCAATCGATGAAATTCTTGGAATAACCCGCAGGAATTGACTGACATAACCGATAGTTTCCCGACGAATTTCAAGCTTTGTCCTTGCCTCGACAGAAGCAATGTCTACCCAATTCCCATGATGATTGATTAGGATTTTCCCTGAAGACGGCAGATAGTTTGCATAAAGACTTCTAAGAAGCGTAGATTTACCGGAACCCGAACTGCCAACTAAAGCAACACATTCACCTGAAGCAACATCGAAAGAGACGTCTTGAAAGACGGGTAGTTCAATCCCCCCTCGTCCATGCAAAGTAAAAGTCTTATGCAGATTTTGAACCCGAAGCTTTAAAAGGTTTTGAGTCATGCTTGTAAAACCGACGAGACAAGAAGTTGACTGTAAGGATGCTGAGGGTCATCAAGAACTTGATCAGTTAGGCCTGATTCTACGACACGCCCCTGTCGCATAACCATCAAACGATCTGATAATAGGCGCACAACCGCCAGGTCGTGAGTTACAACTACCGCTGCAACGCCTAAATCACGGACCAAACCCCGCAAGAGGTCCAGTAGCCTTGCCTGAACTGAGACATCTAAGCCCCCAGTGGGCTCATCCATAAATACTAGTCTTGGCTTAGATACGAGGATACGAGCGATTTGCACCCTCTGCTGCATACCTCCTGAAAAGGTACGCGGTAAATCGTCAATACGACCTGATGGTATTTCAACTCGAGTTAGCCAATCTAGGGCTTCCCCACGGATTTCGGTGTAATTCCGAGCGCCAACTGCCATAAGGCGCTCTCCAACATTTCCACCAGCTGACACATTCATCCGAAGTCCATCACGGGGATTTTGCCTAACTATGCCCCAATCTGTCCGCATCAAAAGTCTTCGTTCTGGCTCTGATAGGCTAAAAACATCGCGAAGCCCCTGTCCACCCGCATCAAAGCGAACACTGCCCTGTGAAGGTTCAATCATTCCAGACAGGCAACCTAGCAACGTCGATTTTCCCGATCCAGATTCACCAACAACACCTAGAACCTCTCCTGGGTAGAGACGAAAGGAAACGTCTTCACAGCCTAACTGGCCTCCTGCATATGAATGACCAACGGACTGAGCTTCCAGTAATGCATTCATTAATTTAGCCCCTCAGTCGGAACAAACCCCATATCGGCTGCATCAGAAGCTCGCGACCCTGTATGCCCAGCAGCACGACGTTCGCGGCAATGATCACTGTCAGAACACACGAACATATGATCACCTTTGTCATCTAGAATTACCTCATCCAGAAATACCTCCTCAGCTCCACAAAGAGCACAAGGTTTATCAAAACGCTGAGGCTTAAAGGGATGATCATCAAAGTCGAGACTACGAACACGTGTGTAAGGAGGGATTGCGTAAATACGCTTCTCTCTTCCCGCTCCAAAAAGCTGTAATGCGGGCATCATCGCCATTTTCGGGTTATCGAATTTAGGTATGGGAGATGGAGACATTATGTGTCGAGCATTGACCTCAACCGGGTAGTCATAGGTCGTAATAATCTCGCCGTGCCGTGAGATATCTTCGTAAAGCTTTACGTGCATCAGGCCATATTCTGAATAAGCATGTAACTTTCTAGTTTCAACTTCTCGAGGCTCAAGCTTCCATAGAGGCTCAGGTTGAGGAACTTGATAAACAAGGATTTGTTTTTCCGTTAACTGCTTTTCAGGTATGCGATGTCGAGTTTGTATAAGAGTTGCTTTGCTTGTTTCTTCAGTAGTTTGAACGCCCGCAACACGGCGAAAGAAGCGCCTGATTGAAACAGCATTAGTTGTATCATCGGCCCCTTGATCGATAACTTTCAATGTATCGTCTCTACCAATTATTGAGGCTGTAATCTGGATGCCACCTGTTCCCCAGCCATACGCCATTGGCATCTCACGGCCTCCAAAGGGAACCTGATAACCAGGAACTGCGATAGCCTTTAAAAGGGTCCGCCTGATCATCCGCTTGGTCTGTTCATCTAGATAAGCGAAATTGTACGTGCCATCTACAGAGTGGAATGCCCGAGAGTTCATTCAGCTGCCTCCTTATCTTGAGTGCTCAACGCATCCTCACGGAGACCACGGAGTAGAGAAAGCTCAGATTGGAAATCCACATAGTGTGGAAGCTTTAAATGACTCACGAAGCCTGCAGCTTCAACATTGTCGCTATGAGCAAGGACAAATTCCTCATCTTGAGGAGGATGATCGCGATCCTCCCCTAACTCGCTGGCTTTGAGCGCGCGGTCAACAAGAGCCATAGCCATCGTTTTTCGCTCCGACTGACCAAAAGCAAGGCCATACCCTCGAGTAAACATGGGTTGAATATCTTTTGTCCCGGTAAACTGGTTTATCATCTGACATTCAGTCACTTCGATTTCACCAATTGAAATGGTAAAGCCGAGCTCTGGTGGCGTGAATTCAACCTCAACAAAACCCATCCTTATCTCGCCAACAAAAGGATGGTTTCTGCCATATCCCCTTTGCGTGGCGTATCCCAGTGCTAGTACAAACCCCTCGTCACCGCGAAATAAGTTTTGAAGTCTTTGATCGCGGTTAGCGGGAAATGACATTGGTTGCCGGCCAAGATCAAAAGGCTCAGCCTCAATCTCTTCTCTATTTTCAGCCTGCATTAGGCCCTCTGCGCCTAATATATCAGTCACGCGAGGCATGGTTTGCTCAGTAGCAGTCGCCTCCGGCGCTGATGTAGCATTAGCGCCTTCTTTAACGAGATCAAAATCAAGCAGTCGATGAGTATAATCGTAAGTGGGACCTAAAATCTGGCCACCTGGTATATCCTTAAATGCAGCTGAAATACGCCGGCGGATAATCATTTTAGATGTATCTAGTGGCTCAGCAGCACCGAAACGTGGTAGCGTTGTACGAAATGCTCGGAGAAGGAAAATAGCCTCTACCATGTCGCCTTGAGCTTGCTTGATAGCCAAGGACGCAAGGTCTGGATCATATAAAGACCCCTCAGTCATAACTCTATCGACAGCACGTCCAAGTTGATTTCGCACTTGATCAGTACCGAGCTCAGGAACAGTAGTATCACCCCTTCTTTCCTCAGCTATTAGCTCATGAGTAGCCTCTATGGCTGACTCACCACCTTTGGTCGCAACATACATCGTCTCAGACCTCCAGAGGTTGCGCAGAAACCCCGCGCGGTAGAGCTAGCACTGCATTGTCTGCAAAAAAGAAAACATCAAAGCCGAGTGGGTATAGAGAATTATTGTCCGCCCAAATCCCCCAAAACTGATTGTTCCGAATGTTTGGAGCCATTCTGTTGGTCGACTTTATTCCTGGACCAGAGACATCTATCGGTGCACCGGCTGTAAGGCTTTCACAAGCAATTAAAAGTGTGGCAGACCTATCTGGATACTGGTCAGTACCGATTTTGAATTGGTGCAATGGCGCTGAAGCAACATCCAAAATAATCGCGAAGTCAGCGTCTTCTGGCCTAGGCGATATACGACAGCCAGTATGAAATTTCAGGTAATTGAGGGCGTCAGGATCTTCATGGTCAAGCCAGACTGTAACATCACTGTCCAAAAGTGTGAGGCACCCAGACGCAAGAGATGATGGCCACCCTTTTGGGTGCCCCTGCGGCCTTACAACTTCAAGTACCCGTCCGGGAAATGAAATCGCCTCCATTATAGAGCGAAAAGCTAACTGCGTTCCAAAAACTGGTTCGTCAAATCCAGCAGCTAAAGATACCATCGCTAACTCTCCGCCCTAACCATGGTAAAAAAGTCAACTTTGGTAGCGCCAGCCTTCCGACGAGCCTTTAGATGACGCGCACTTTCTTCATCTTTGAGCGGAGCAATAATGGACCTTAAGACCTCTTCCCGCCTGTTTGTTTGCAATAATGCGTCACAAATAGCGGCAGATTTAGCTTTTTCGATATCCCTACCTTGGACATATGCATGTCCGACAATGTCAGGCGATGAGGTCAGAGTGACTGCGCACCGAGTAACGCTCATTTCGCCAACGGAAAACACTTGGCCGGTACCACCTGCACGGCCACGCGTCATCACCGCTCCAACCTCTGGTTGCCTCAACCAATTAAACTCAGGCAATTCGCCCAAGCTTTTGATTAATTCGGCTAACGATGTGGTAGATGCTCTTGCGAGCACACCCATCCATTCCGCTCTCGAGACGTTTGCGGATTGATCTGGATCAAACTGTTCGTCCATGAAACACCCTCAAATTTGTCTAGACATCTAGATAACTTGAAGTTAACTACATCTTCGCAGTCTGTAAACCGGAAAAAGAAGACAGTTATATGACAATTAAAGAGCAAAACACTTCCACACTTGAACGGGGAAGTGGTGAAGCATTGTGGAAACAAATTGCTAGTGAGTTAGAAAACGACATCAAAACTGATGCTTATTCAAAAAATGGACAGCGACTACCAACAGAGCAGGTCTTAACTGCTCGATTTAAAGTCAACCGCCATACGATTAGACGCGCTATTCATTCTCTAGCGGAAGATGGCCTCGTCCGCACAGAACAAGGTCGTGGTGTATTCGTAAACACAGAAGTCGTTGAATACCCACTTGGAAGACGTGTCAGATTTAGCGAAAGCCTTTCTGCGCGCCAAAAATCACCAAAAGGAAAAATACTCTCAATCATCAAAGGCAACACCCCAATAGATGTACGGGAAGCCCTGGGTTTAAAAAATGCCCAGAGTACGTGGAGGGTAGACAGGCTAGGATTTAGTGATGAAACAGCAATAGCCCTGTCTTCCCATTATTTTTGTACTGAACGTTTTCCTGAACTTAAGGCTGTTTTCAACGAAACAAGCTCAATAACGAATGCTCTCAATGCTTTGGGTGTGGCGGACTATGAAAGGAAAGAAACACGAATATTGGCACGACCAGCTACCGCGGAAGAAACACGTCTTCTAGAATTACCAAAAGGCCGACCAGTTCTCATAACAGAGGGCATAAACATCGATACCAAAGGAGCCGCAATCGAATATAGTATTTCACGTTTTGCGGCAGACCGGGTGCAACTTGTTACATAAGATTTCTTATATCTCAGGGAATAATGCTCGTTGGATAAATGAGAGCTGACCTTATTGAAAAGACTAGCCTCAAGGCCTACCTATAGCCACCACCCCCATTTACATAGACGGTGTCAGCTGTCATGTAGCTACAGGCATCAGAGCACATAAAAAGCACCAGCTCACCTATCTCTTCAGGTCGGCCAAGCCTTCCCATTGGGACATCAGCGACCGCGCGAACACGGGCTTCCTCGTCACCTCCCGCAACATCCTCAAAAGGTGTATCGACCGGACCAGGAGAAATAGATAATGCCCTTATACCTCGACTGGCAAATTCCCGAGCCACTCCCATTGTAAGGGTAACTACGGCCCCTTTTGCTGCTGCATATGGAATTAACCCACCAGCTCCGCCTCGTTTGTGAGACATGGACGCCGCATTAACAATCACCCCTCGCCCTTGATCCAACATATGCGGCAAGATTTCTTGCATACAGTAAAAGACACCAGACGCATTAATTCCCATCGCACCATCCCAGAGGGCATCATCTATCTCAAGAAATGACGCACGCCTAAGGGCTGAACCCGCACAATTAAATTGAAAGTCGATGACCCCAAATTCCTTAATAGCCGCAGTGAACGCACTCTTAACCGAAGACCGATCTGTTACATCCATGTGAATGGTAAAACAGCGACCGCCTATTTGGCGAATAGCTTCAGCCGTTAGTTCAGCCCCAGCTATATTGATATCGGCCACCACTACGTTTGCACCCTCTCGGGCAAAAACAAGCGCAGTCGCCCTACCAATTCCGCTAGCAGCACCCGTAATGATGATAGTTTTATTTAAAAACTCATCGGGTAATTTAGGCATTACAGGCTCCATCTAGGTAAAACTTAATATCAACGCTGCCGCTCATTGCGGCGTGCTTAGCTTAATTGCGCTCTTGATCAGCAGCCAAGAGAGAACAAATCTCTAACTCATCAGAAGAATTGTCTCACAAGAGCGCGGAATTAGAATAACGATCAGATCCTGCAAAGTCCTAGTACCAAGCGCAAAATATCCGATACGCCATGTCACACTCCCTAGGATTTTCTCCTAAATCTATAAGAGCTTTATCTTTTAATCCGAAGATTAGTCGCGCTCGGATAAGCAGAGACACAAGATGCCTATTTTATACAAACAGAAAATTGGATTTAAGAGTGCTATCACGCGTGGACTGCGCCGGCGCTGTCCATCCTGTGGAGAGGGCAAAGCTTTTTCTGGCTATCTTCAGCCAGTCAGTGTTTGTAGTGTTTGCAGCGCACCACTTGGAGATATCAGGGCTGATGATTTTCCTCCTTATTTAACAATATTTATAGTTGGACATATCGTTGTACCATTTGCGCTGATCGCTGAGCAGAATTGGGAATGGTCGGTCGGCTTGCATATGATCGTTTGGCTACCTCTTACGCTAGCGCTTCTTCTTGCAATACTCCCTTTCATGAAAGGCGCTGCCATTGGGCTAATGTGGCGGCTTGGACTGAAAGGTGACGAACAGCATTGAACGAAAAGATACCTTTTTGGCGCGAGAAAAAATTGGGCGAGATGACCACTGAAGAGTGGGAGTCCCTATGTGATGGATGTGGTAAATGCTGTCTCCTAAAAGTTGAGTACGAAGATACACAAGAAATTCTTGCAACCTCCGTTGCATGCAAACTTTTGGACTTGAATAGCTGCCGCTGTCAGAATTACTCAGAGCGCAAGAGCTATGTTCCAGATTGCATAGATCTAAGTAAAAAAAAGCTATCCACTTTACCCTGGTTGCCAAAAACTTGTGCGTATCGCCTTATAGAAGAAGGTAAAGACTTGGAGTGGTGGCATCCTCTTGTTTCAGGCACCTCAGAAACCGTGCATGAAGCGGGCATTTCTGTTCGCCACAAAGTCATATCAGAAGACGACTTGGAAGATATAGACGAAGACCTACCCCGATATGTTGTTGACTGGAAATTATGAGCATCTTCCACTTTCAAACGGAGACATAGCACCAGTCCGCGTGCGCGTTGACGGCAGATCAAAACAAATATCTCTAAAAGTCGATAGAGTTGGCGGCCTAGTTACTTTAACCGCTCCAACCGCAGCAAAGTTGCCAGAAGCGCGTCGCTTTATGAGTAAGCGTACACGCTGGATTGCAGAGCGAAGAGCTGAAGCCCAAAAAATGATTCCATTTACACCAGGCTCAGTTATCCCTTTCCTAGGAAATATGCACACGATCGTTCATGACGCTGACGCAAACGATTTGGTTAGAATAAAAGAAGGTCAAATTCTTGTTGGAGGCGTCAGATCATCCATTAGTCGTTTAATAATCCGTTTTTTAAAGTCAGAAGCACTCCGGCGCTTAACACTATCGACAAATAAGTATGCCAATTTGTCGGGAAAAAAGGTTCAACGAATTTCTGTTCGTGATGCCAAAACTCGCTGGGGAAGTTGCTCTGCTGATGGACGCTTATCCTTCTCCTGGCGCTTAGTTATGGCCCCAGAAAACGTTCTTGACTATGTCGCGGCCCACGAAGTTGCACATCTCGCACACATGAACCACAGCGATCAATACTGGGCTCACCTGGCAGAAATTTTTCCTGATTTTAAGGTTGCAGAGATTTGGCTTAAGAAAAATGGCCCGAGCCTACGCTGCTACGGCTAAAGATTACGCGAGAGGATAGTTATGACAAACCGTATTGTAATAGCTGGAGCGCTTGGAACTGTTGGAAGAGCTGCCCTTGAACATTTTGAGAAGCTAGATGACTGGGAGGTCATTGCGCTTTCCCGACGACCACCAGATTTTGCAAATAAGGCAACCTGGCTGTCAGTAAACCTTCAAGACCCAGAAGATTGCCGGACTAAACTAGCAACCTTGAAAGATGTCACACATCTAGCCTATGCAGCAGTTTATGAAATGCCCGAGGTCGCGAGGGGATGGCTTACCCAAGAGCATGCCGATGTAAACCTCACAATGCTTCAAAATCTCCTAAGACCGCTGTCCAATGCATCGCCAGACTTAACCCAAATCTCTCTTCTCCAGGGTACAAAAGCCTACGGAGGGCATCTCGGTCCATTTAAACAGCCCGCTAAAGAGAGCGATCCTCGTTATATGCCACCTAATTTTTACTATCTCCAGATGGATTGGCTCAACGAAGAACGCGCAAGAACAGGCGCCAATTGGACATGGACGATACTTCGCCCGCAGGTTGTTTGCGGCCTTGCGATTGGAAGTCCGATGAATGTTATAGCTGGACTGGGCGTGTTTGCAGCTATTTCCAGAGAATACGGAATGCCTCTTCGTTTCCCTGGTGGAGATGCAAGGATCGGTGAAGCGACAGATGCTCGCATTATTGCAAAAGCTATTGAGTGGGCGGCAAAAGATAAACGTGCCGCCGACCAGGTTTTTAATATTACAAATGGTGATGTTTATCAGTGGGAAGTAATTTGGCCGCGTATAGCTAAGCTTTTCGATATGGAAGTTGGGACACGACATCCAATTTCGTTGGCACGCACAATGCCAGCAAATGCCCACTTTTGGCCCAAAATTTCGCAGAAGCACGGCCTGGAACCTTATTCGTTTGAACAATTAGTACCAAGCTGGGGTTTTATTGATTTTGTTCTGGGACATGGCCAACGCCCCAATCCTCATCACATGAGTACTATCAAGGCACGCAAAGCTGGTTTTCAGGAATGCATTGATACTGAAGAAATGTTTGTAGAACTAATTCAAGAAATGCAGGCGCGGCGATATTTGCCGTATTAATATAATATTTCACTTACAAATTTTTATTTAATATATTGCATTATATTGATTAATTAATGCCCTTTAATGCGATCAATTGTTGGCTGCCTTAATCGAATTTTGGTTTCTCCAAAGGCATGTGGATCAAGAAAAGCCAATTGCGCCGCTGTCTCCAAAGCAACATCTAGGACATCATTATCGATTGCATCATCTAAATATCCCGCCTTAACCGCATCATCGGGGCTGTATAGTTTTGCCATAACCGTGGCGGCTTGAAGTTCGGCTGGATTTAAGCGATCGCGCGCCAGTTCTAAACCTACATGAGGTAGCGGCAAACCAATGGCTGTCTCATTTAAACCGATTTTGTATCCCCCTCGCCTACCTATCCGCACATCACCTGTCATCAGAAGTATCGCACCTGCGGCAACCGCATGACCGGTACAAGCCCAGACTATTGGCTTTGGAAAAAGATAAAGGCGTTGCATTAGATCGGTTCCGAGACGCCGCATCCTATCTCTTTCAGCCTCATCTTCCCCTCGTATAATTCGCAG
>VMCJ01000163.1 GCA_008081395.1 Rhodospirillales bacterium
AAATCAACCAAAACGCCGACCACGTCTCCTCTCTCTCAATATTCTATATGTCCAAGAGCAAATCGCGGGCCGCGCACGTAGTCACCGAAAGGCAACCCGCGCTGCGACCCGCGGGAGGCATCGTATAGCTCCAAAGATAACATTGATGCAAGAGAAAAATTTAGAGTTAGATGAATTTCTTTTCCCTGATACCAGAAGCAAACACCTTTACTGACAACTCCAATGATCACATTGCTGTGATACCACCATCAATCGTCACATTCTTGCCAGTAATGTAGGTTGAGCCTGGACTCATTAAAAAGCAGCATGTTGGCGCCACATCTTCTGGCTCAGCGTAACGGCCTAAAGGAATTCGGGCCATTGTTTGGGCAGCAAATTTTGGCCCACGAATCACTTCTGTCATAGGTGTTGATACGGTCCCAAATGCTACAGAATTCACATTGATACCATAGCGCGCCCACTCTTTGGCTGCGCTCATAGTAATACCGAGAACACCCGCCTTAGCTGCCCCGTAATTTATCTGACCAATAGTTCCAGCAGTGCCCGCAATCGAAGAAACATTCACAATTTGACCGTTACAGGTTTCGTCTGCCTCTGATGATTCAGCCCTGTCTTTCATATGCATCCCAACAGCCTGAAGCGTGAGATAAACTCCAGTCAAATTGACATTAATAACTTCATCCCATGTCTCGCGAGCCATCTTGTGTATCATTGCTGCCCTGACAATACCTGCATTATTGAAGAGGCCGTCGCAGCCCCCCCACTCGCTTGTCATTCGAGAAATAACACTTTCAGTCATCGATTGATCTGTAACCGAACCTGCCTCAATGATGCAGGCATCGCCTAACTCATCTTTTAGAGCGGCAAGACCATCCCCGTTGAGATCAACAGCTGCTACTTTTCCTCCCATAGCAGCAGCTAAACGCGCAACACCACGACCAATTCCCTGAGCTGCACCAGTTACCATAATCCGACGCCCTTCGAGGCTGTATGGATTCTTCATAAAAAATTTCCTTCTATGATATGTCTAATTTAAGCCAAACAGATTGTGACGCCCTTATTCTTCCAACGCTAGCGTCTGTATGCTTATTGTCCACAGGAGACGTGAATGCCCAGCCGCAACATTTTCGATACCGAACATCAAATATTCCGAGAGTCTGTCAGAAAATTCCTTGCTGAAGAAGTCACCCCTTTCCATGACCAATGGGAAAAGGACGGAGTCGTTCCGCGTGAAGTATGGAATAAGGCCGCTAAAGCTGGACTGCTCTTACCTACAATTTCTGTCCAGTATGGAGGATCAGGAGCTGATTTTCGTTTTGGTGCAATCCTTACCGAAGAAATTGGCTATTCAAGTTCATCGGGCCTTGGGATTCCGCTACATAACGACATTGTTGCACCATATATCGAAGCTTACGGATCTGAGGAGCTAAAGCGGAATTGGCTTCCCAAAATGGCTTCCGCCGAAGCCATTGGCGCGATTTGCATGACAGAGCCAGGAACAGGATCAGACCTTCAAGGCGTGAAGACTTCAGCCCAGGAGGACGGAGATCATTTCATAATCAACGGACAAAAAACGTTTATTACAAATGGTCAAAACGCTGACATTATGATCGTAGTTGCCAAAACAGACCCTAAAAAGGGAGCTAGGGGCACATCTTTGATACTTGTTGAATCCACCCGAGAAGGTTTCAGCAGAGGGCGTAACCTCGATAAAATTGGGTTAAAGGCTCAAGATACGTCCGAATTATTCTTTCAAGATGTACGTGTGCCCAAAAGTAATCTTATTGGGGAGGTAAACCAGGGTTTTGTGTATTTAATGGAGCAACTACCGCGCGAGAGATTGCTTTCGGCACTTCGAGCAATGGCAACCGTGGAAGCTGCACTAGAATGGACCGTATCCTACACCAAAGAACGGGAAGCATTCGGTAGTAAAATTTTCGATTTTCAGAATACAAAATTCAAGCTGGCCGAAGTTCGCGCTAATGCTGTTGTGGGCAGGGTTTTTATAGATCGCTGCATCGAGTTATTGTTAGACAACAACCTCGATATAGAGACTGCAGCAATCGCAAAGCTCTGGGCATCGGAAGTACAAGGAAAAGCTGTTGACGAATGCCTTCAACTATTCGGTGGCTATGGCTACATGCGAGAATTTCCCATTGCTCGCCTCTTCACTGACGCCCGTATAAATCGCATCTACGCGGGATCATCAGAAGTGATGAAACTAATTATCTCCCGGCATCTCTGAAATTGTGATTACCAAGAATTTTCACTCTAACAATTTAGGATGATTCCGGGGTCGGAATTCCTATTCACCGGGGCACTGATTTTTGAATAAGCCAACCCCCAATAACCCCACAAAGAATAGCAGCAAAGGCTGCTGTACTCATTTTGGAAATAACTATTACCGTCCAGTCAAGAATAGAAGTTACCCAACCAGTGGCGTCCAATAATTTGCCTTGGAAGGCCTGAACGATCGTCTCACTTAAAGAATAAGCTAGCGCAAATATAATTAAAGCGGCCACTCCAGTTACGGCCCCGGCCCACACCCCAGAAGGTCTAACTACGGCACCAAGAATAAAACCTACAACACCCGTAAGTGGCAAAACTTCCCGCCAAAGCCGAAGACTTTCTGGCGCAACTTCCACAATATGAACAGCACCTGCCGTTAAACCTGCAACGGCAAATATCAAACCGCATCTAATTCGACTGATCTTACTGCGTCTTGCCACTTTAATAATTCAAACCTAGACGGCCGAACGGACTTTCGGGAACACCTCTTCCGCCATAAGTTGAAAAGTCTCTAGTGTCTGACTTTGCGGCATCCCAACGCCCTGTACACTCATTATAATATGATTTACCCCGAGCTCACTGTGATAACGGAGCATTTCCTCGGCCACCTCATCGGGATCACCTACAATAAAACGATCTCGAGCCAGCTCTTCGTAGTCCATGGAGATGTCCTGATCACCCTTTGCCATCGCCCGATCCTGCCCCCACTCCTTATAAAGGTCATACATCGCTTTTATAAAAGGTGCAGCTATGCGAACGGCTTCTTCATGCGTCCTTGCGCAAAAGACCTCACGCCGGATCGGCAATTCTTCAGGGAATGCCTTACCCAATCGATCCAACTCTGACCTATAAATTTCCATTTGACGTCTCAAAGTCTCAAATTTTTGATGGGGATTGAGGTACCAGCAATCAGCAAGGCGAGCCGCCCGCTTTACTGCTTTATCAACATTGGCCCCCATCCATATAGGTGGCCTTGGGGTTTGAACTAAAGGGACTGAAATTCGTGCGCCAGCGAGCTCAAAATGAGAACCGACCATATCGACCGCCTCTCCTGTCCAAAGTTTTTTGATTGCCTCCAAATTTTCCTCAAACCGTTTGACGCCCTCCCCCTTCTTCACGCCAAACCCTCGATACTCAACATCTCTATATCCAAGGGCGCAGCCAAAAATCATTTTGCCACCCGACATTAGATCCATGGTCGCAAAATAGTCTGCCACCTCAAGCGGGTTATGGAGCGATAGCAAAACGATCCCTGCATTTAGACGCAAACTCGGCGCTTCCGCCATTACGCGAGATAAGTAAGGAACCTGCATCATCTCTCGATGCGGATATGTCGAAAAATGTGACCCTTTAGTAATGCTATCGTAGCCTAAACGCTCCAAAACACGCGCCTGTTCCATAAGCTCCTCAAAACGACTTCGCATATCCTCATTCCAAGGAAACACGCCACGCTGCATTACCCCAAACTGTATAGTTTGTGATTGTTTTTCGGAACTAGGCATAGCCGACCTCCATAGCCGTTTAGGCTCACGTTAAACGCCAAAATATGTATAGTGCATCAAACTTTCACGAGGTTTGAAGGAAACATATTTCGACGAGCATCCTCATCCATTTCCATCTTAAAGGAATGAGCATCAACTAACGCTTGGACCCTTAACGCAGCAGGACGAGAAGAAATTTCTTCTACTAATCGCTTAAGGTTAGGCATTGCGTCTCTTGCCTGTTCGTCAAGCACATATCCTACTCGTGTGGCCCATCCCCAAACGGCCATATCAATGATCGAATATTGTTCACCAAGCATGTAACTCTGATTTTTCAGTCGGTTGTCAATAATTTGGTAATGCCGCTTTGCTTCGTAACGATAGCGATTAATCGCGTATTCTAGTTTCTCTGGAGCATGATGCTGAAAGTGAACGGATTGGCCAGAATATGGCCCAATACCTGTGGCAACAAACATAAGCCAAGACAACATTTCACCACGTTCTCGGCCAGAACCTCCTGGGATGAATTTCCCTGTTTTTTCTGCTAGATAAAGTAAAATCGCATTACTATCGAACAGAGTTACATCGCCGTCTATAAGACTTGGTGCCTTGGCGTTTGGATTGATAGCTAAGTACTCTGGCTTATGCTGATCGCCTAAGCGACCATCAACCGGTATGGCCTGGTATTTCATGCCCACTTCTTCCAGGAGCAGTGCAACCTTCATAGGATTGGGGCCAGTGTTATAATAAAACTTAATCATGGAATTAATTGTCCTTACTTTCCTTCAATTATTCCGGCTAATTCATCCGGCTTACTTAGCATCGGGTAATGATCTGTTTCGAGAACATGCCAACGGGCATTAAGAGCATCAGCCGCCCTGCGGATGTGCGCCTCTCCAGGGTTTTCAGCTTCGGTGCAATAGAGCACATCAGCATCCCAAGCTTGATTCCAAAAACTCTCAAGCCTAACAGGTTCATAAAAACATGCGCGAGGGTGCAGTGTGCAGCGATCTGCTGCCCAGTTTCTTGTGGTTTCTGGTAGATCCTTAAAAAGTCGTCCGACCAAATCATCTCTGTCGGGACCAAGGCCGAGCTCATTCTCAATCTTGGAGGGGCGTGTCACAATATCCCGGATACGTTCGCCATCCATTAAAGCGAGTGCATCTGCGAACACAATTCTTGAAATACGTTCTCTTGCGCGCTCCGCAGCAGCGGCCATAACCATCCCTCCCGAAGAGGTTCCTGCCAAGACCACATCTTTCAAATCTTCGTAGAACAGGAGATTGGCAATCTCAGCACCATGCGTTTCAGTAGTGATACCAGGCCGTAGAGCAGAGGCCCGTTCTCCACACCCATCCAAAGTTGGAGCAAGTACATTATGGCCTCGATCGCGAAGTCTGCTCGCTACATCCCTCCAAATCCAGCCTCCCTGATACGCACCGTGAATTAGCACTATATTTGCCATCAGTTATTCTCCTGAGAAAAATTTTCTACGCATGGTGGGCCATTTAAGTAATAGTGAGAAGAGCATTATTAATAAGAAACAATAATGCTACTCTTTGGCCGATCGGCTCTTACTTTCAAGGTCTGTTTAGATGCTTTTTGACAAGCTAATTCCTACCACCATCGTTGGAAGCTACCCGCAACCTGAATGGCTTGTTGACAAAGGCATCCTGCTTGGATCTGGACCACCGCGTGTCAGAATGAGAGAGGTTTGGCGGCCTGAAGAAAGTCTGCTTGAGGAAGCCCAAAACGACGCAGCTCTCTTAGCGCTGCGCGATATGGAACACGCTGGATTGACTATCGCCGGAGATGGAGAGGTCAGACGGGAGAGTTATTTTAACCACTTCGCCAACGCCTTAGACGGAATTGATATTGATAATCCAGGGCTCGTACCGGGACGCACTGGCAAGCCCACTTCTGTTCCGCGCGTCGTTGCAGAAATTAAAAGAAACAACCCGGTTCAAGTTCAAGAAGTAATCTTTGCCAAGGCAAATACAGACTTGCCTATTAAGGTAACAATTCCAGGTCCATTCACTATGGCCAAGATGGCACTGGATGAATACTACGGAGACCCAGAAGCACTTATCATGGCCTACGCAAACGTCCTGCGAGAAGAGATCTCAGATTTGAAACTTGCAGGGGCTGATGTGATTCAGATCGATGACCCACACTTGCAAGCGCATCCTGACGAAGCCCGACGTTTCGGGGTTTCCGCAATAAATTATGTTTTGAAGAATGTTCAGGGCCCAACGATTGTGCACATGTGTTTTGGATACGCTTACGTCGTTAAAGATAAACCAGAAGGATATTCATTTCTCCCGGAGCTCGATGCATGCGCAGCAACTGCCATATCAATTGAAGCGGCCCAACCGAAGCTCGACCCCAAAATTCTTGAGCAACTGCCAACAAAAATGATTATGTATGGAGTTATAGACCTCGGTAATGGGCTGATTGAAACTCCGGATATTGTGGCTAGTCGGCTTCGGGAAGCATTGAAACATATCCCGGCCTCTCGGCTCATCGCCGCGCCCGATTGCGGAATGAAATACCTCCCACGTCAGGTGGCCTTTCAGAAACTAAAAGCTCTTGCAGATGGAGCAGAAATTGTTCGAAAGGAACTAACCGGCGTCTAGAGAGCTTCCATAGTTAAGGTTGGCTTACAGGATAGAATCTCTAAACAAAGCGTATGTGAGTAAAACACCTTTCAAAATTTCCGATCGTGAGAAGAAATGTTTTGGTTGAGTTCAATCATTTAACCAAAGATACGAAAAAATTCATCTCATTAGTCACAAGGGGCTTGGCGGATCAAGCTAAGCAAGCCTAAGCTTATCTTCCCACAGGAGAAATAGAAAATTATGCAAATTGGATTTATCGGCCTCGGCACTATGGGGGCTAGCTTCGCGAGTAATTTGCAGAGCAAAGGCGGGCACAAGATCATTGTCCATGATATTTCGCAGCAAGCTGCAAAAATGCATTTGGATGCCGGTGCGACATGGGCGGAAACTCCAAAAGCTCTGGGAGCACAATGTGATGTCGTGCTGACGTCACTGCCTGGACCACCCGAAGTTCGCGCCGTGGCAACAGATGAAACTGATGGCCTCCTCGCCGGCATGAAACCTGGATCAGTCTTTTTTGACCTTTCGACAAACTCACCAACAGTTGTGCGAGAAATTCATTCTAAATTTGCAGAAAAAGGTGTCCATATGTTGGATGCGCCTGTTTCTGGCGGGCCCAAAGGGGCAAAATCAGGTCGCTGTGCTATTTGGGTAGGCGGCGATAAAGACGTATTTGAGGCCAACCGCGGGCCTCTTGATACGATGGGTGATGCAGTTCGTTACATTGGCCCAATCGGTGCTGGTTCTATTGCCAAGCTCGTCCATAACTCTGCCGGTTATGCAATTCAGTGCGCAATTGGTGAAATATTTTCTGCAGGCGTTAAAGCTGGGGTTGACCCACTGTCACTATTCGAAGCCATCCGAATGGGTGCCAGAGGCCGCACAAGAACATTCGACAGCCTCGCCGATCATTACTTAATCAATGATTATGATCCACCAGACTTTGCTCTAAAGCTTGCTCATAAGGATGTCAGCCTTGCCGCGGAAATGGCGCGAGATGCTGGTGTTCCAGCTCGTATGATTGAACTGACCCGAGCCGAAATGACTGAAGCATTAAATCGGGACTGGGGACATCGAGACAGTCGTTCTTTCATGCTTCTGCAGCAGGAACGCGCAGGAATTCTGATCGACGTTGATAAGGAAAAAGTAGACGCCGCATTGAAATCTGACTGAGAGTAAGGGAACTGCCGACATGTCCTCTGTTATTTTAGGAACAGGTGATTTTCGCTATCGTGTGCTCGACGGCTGGGGCCAGCTCCCAGACGGTTGGGAACTGATGGACGTGGCGGCAGTCGCTGTCGATCACAAGGATAGAGTCTACGTCTTTAATCGATCAGAACATCCCATGATTGTTTTTGATCGCGATGGAAAATTCTTAAAATCCTGGGGCGAAGGCCTCTTCACGCGCGCTCATGGCCTTCACATCGGTCCCGATGAAATGCTTTATTGCACTGACGATGGAGACCACACTGTTAGAAAATGCACTCTCGATGGAGAAGTAGTTTTAGAAATTGGTGTTCCAGGAACGCCAGCTCCGTTCATGTCGGGAGAGCCCTTCCATCGATGCACCCACACTGCCCTTGCGAGAGACGGACACATTTTTGTTTCTGACGGATATGGGAATGCCCACGTTCACAAGTATGACCCCAATGGAAAGCTCGTTTTGACCTGGGGGGAACCGGGAACCGGTCCAGGGCAGTTCAACCTTGTCCACAACATAGTGTCTGATGACGATGGCTTTGTTTACGTTGCTGACAGAGAAAATCACAGGGTACAGGTCTTTAATGAGGCAGGTAAGTATGAGGGTCAATGGAATAATCTCCATCGACCCTGCGGACTTTTCATGCCGCGTGGCAAGTGTCCTCACTGTTTTGTGGGTGAACTTGGCCCTGGAATGCCAGTGAACAGAGCATATAAAAACCTAGGACCACGCCTCTCTATCTTAGACAATCAGGGCAATCTGCTTTCGCGTCTTGGCGGAGGTGATGGACCAGGAATGGAAATAGGAAAATTCATGGCCCCACATGGGTTAGCCGTCGATAGTCGTGGAGACATTTATGTCGGTGAGGTCGCTTACACTAATTGGCCTTCGAGCTTTGGTGATGAGCCAATGCCACGTCCTCTGCGCTCTTTGCAAAAATTAGAGCGGGTTAGTGACTAATCTTGAAAGAGGGTGAGGTTAAGCAAAGACATCCCGTACAACTAACGTAATAAAGTATTTTGAGAACAGTCAAATGTTGCACGAGAGCCCAATATGGCCAGCACAGTTAGATCATTTTCGAATTGATGCACCCGACCCCTCATCGCTGGCAGAATTTTACTGCAAAGCCATTGGTTATGAAATATCGCTTCTAGAAAATGGTGACCTATTCTTACAAGGCCAGGGCCGAAGACTGATCATTGGCAAAGGTGAAACTCACAAACGGCCGTATCACGCATTCCGATTACAGAGCAGACAACAATTGGACGAAGTTCGGAGCTTTCTCCAGGCACAAGGGATTAATTGTTTAGAGAACCCATCACCATTGTTTGAGAGAGACTCTTTAGCTGTTGTAGATCCTGATGGATGGGTGAGTGTTTTCGGGTTAAGTCGCTCGGACTTACCTTCCCGAAAAGCCTCAAACAACCGTCCTCCCCTTTCCATGCCGGGGCGACTGCAACACATCGTAGTTGCGACAAGTAATTTAGAGGAGATGATTGCGTTCTACGAAAAAACTCTTGCATTTTCTCCTTCAGACTACGTTCTAAAAGACATTAATGACAAAGCGTCAAAACATGTCGCATTTTGGCGAACGGATGAAGAGCATCATAGTTTTGCAGCCTTTGGTGCTTCTTCAAGCCGTCACGATCATCACGCTTACGAAACTTCAGGATGGATGGCGATCCGAGACTGGGCCGACCATTTTGCTAATTTAAATGTTCCCATTTGGTGGGGGCCTGGCCGTCATGGCGCCGGCAATAACCTATTTTTTATGATCGAGGATCCGCTAGGGGACAAAATAGAAATCTCTGCAGAAATTGAGAAACTAGATCGAAGCGTAGGGCCACGGTGGTGGGACGGCAATGATGGAAAAGCTGTCAATTTATGGGGTGCCGGCTGGGCACGGGATTAGGAGTTTTAGCAATGCAAAAAAGAACTGATGCTCTTCAGATCAACCAAAGCGTTACCTCGATCGATGATTTGCCACCCAAAATTGAAGGCCCCTCTGCATGGCTCGGGAGTGAATTGGCTCAGAAGAATAACTGGCTCGAACTACTATCCTCAGCTGAAATAAATGAAATAGGTGAAGCCGCCAGAAAAGCTTTGGAAGCCTCTGGAGGCAATATCGCAAAAATAACACCAGCAATATTTCCATTACCAACGTTCTCAAAAAGACTTTCAAATATTGAAAGAGATATCATGTATGGGCGTGGATTTGCCCTTTTGAGGGGCTTGCCAGTAGATGAATGGGGAACGGAGATATCTGCTGCTGCCTTCTATGGTCTTGGCTCTCATCTGGGACCTGCACGATCCCAAAACGCGAAGGGACATATCTTAGGCCACGTCCGGGATTTAGGCCGTGACCCAGATGACCCAAATGCGAGGATTTATCAAACTACGGCCCGCCAAACATTTCATACAGACTCTACAGACATTGTCGGGCTTCTCTGCCTAAAAACAGCAAAATCTGGTGGAGAGTCGATGCTCGTAAGTGCCATGACAATCTACAATCGTATGAGAGAAGAAGCACCTGAGTTAGCGTTAGAGCTGTTTCAACCAAATGCAATCGATCGACGCGGGGAAGTTCCAGTTGGGATGAAAGGCTATTACATGCTGCCTCCCCTAACTTGGCATGAGGAAAATATTACCATTCACTATCAACGCCGATACATCGATAGTGCTCAACGTTTTGAAGACGCTCCGCGCCTTAGCCAACAACGCATTCAAGCTTTGGATATGTTTGATCGTTTAGCAAACGACCCAGACCTCAAATTAGACATGGAGTTCCATCCTGGAGATGTGCAGCTTGTACACAATCACACCCTCCTACATGACCGTTTAGGGTTTGAAGATTGGCCAGAAAACAGCAAGCGTCGCCACCTATTAAGACTTTGGCTTGCCTCTAAAAATGGGCGACCTTTACCGGAACCATTTGCCCAAAGATTTGGTTCAGTGACGATTGGTGACAGAGGTGGAGTTATAACACCAAATACCATCGCGCTTAATGCGCCTTTGGAGGCGATTTGAATGCCTAAAAGTAACCTAGACATTTCTAGGCTAAAAGAGCGTTATCATACGATGCTGCGGATCCGAGCATTTGAAGAATTTGCCATCAAAGCAGCAGACGAAAAGCTTGTACTTGGGGCAATTCATCCATCGATAGGACAAGAAGCCTGCGCCGTGGGAGTTTGCGCGGCGCTCAGGCAGGACGATTTTTTACTTTCCACCCATCGGGGACACGGCCACACACTAGCAAAAGGAGCGGACGCCCTAGCAATGATGCGTGAGTTATTTGGGCGCGAGGGGGGTATCTGCGGAGGTAAAGGTGGCTCAATGCATATTGCTGATTTTTCTGTTGGAATGCTGGGCGCAAATGGCGTCGTAGCAGCAAACATTAATATAGCTGCAGGCGCTGCCCACGCTGCAAAACTTCTTGGCCAAGACAAAATTGCAGTCTGTATATTCGGGGATGGCGCAATAAACCGAGGCCCGTTTCTCGAAGGCCTAAACTGGGCATCCGCATTCAATCTACCTGTCCTATTCATCTGCGAAGACAATCAATGGGCCTCTACCACGCGGTCAAAAGACGTGACGGGTGGAGATGATCCTGTGAAGCGAGCCAATTCCCTGGGTATAAAAGGCGAGAGCGTCGACGGAAACGATGTCATGGCAGTAGAGGAAGTCACAACTAGAATGGTTACTGAAATTCGAGCTGGAGCTGGACCTCGCCTTCTACACGCTAAAACGTACCGTCTTCTTGGACACACAAGTGTAGATAAAGCTGCATACCGACCGGATGGCGAAGCAGATGGCAAATGGGCTGAATGCCCTATTTCAAGAACAAAGGATCTTCTAATACGCGCCGGCGTAAGTGAAAGCGAAATAAGTAAGCTGAAAGCTGATGCAGCTGCAGAAATGAACGCTGCCTTTGAAGAAGCAAAAGTCTCTCCCTGGCCAGCTATATCGGATGCTTACTCAGACGTGCAGGACATCGGCTCTATAAAGCCTATGGATACGTAAACCTATGCCAACAATTACCTATCGAGAAGCCGGAAAACTCGCTGTTCAGGAAGCAATGCAGGCAGACCCGTCCGTGTGGTGCCTTGGCGAAGACCTTGGTCGTGGAGGCGTTTTTGGTCAGTACGCTGGTTTAGAAACTGAATTTGGCGATGATCGTATTTGCTCAACCCCTATTTCTGAAGCTGCGATAATGGGTGCGGCTGTAGGCGCAGCAATGGCTGGAACCCGGCCAATTGTAGAAATGCGTTTTGCTGACTTTGCTCTTTGCGCCATCGATGAATTGGTAAACCAAGCTGCCAAAGCGCGGTATATGTTTGGTGGCCAAGTTAAAGTTCCGATCACAGTTCGTGAGCCTATGGGTATGTGGCGCTCTTCAGCAGCGCAGCATTCTCAGTCTTTAGAGGCTTGGTACACTCATATCCCCGGACTTGTTGTTGTGGCTCCATCAACCCCTGCTGACAATTACGGTCTATTGTCTACCTCAATTAAATCTGACGACCCCGTAGTCTATATGGAGCATAAAAATTTATGGGATGTTAGTGGCGATGTAACTCTTGGCCAGACATTACCATTGGGAAAAGCTCACATAGCCAAACATGGAGGCGACGTCAGCGTAGTTACCTGGTCAGCTCAAGTTCACACTGCTTTGGAAGCGGCTGAAATATTGGCAACAGAAGGAATTGAAATTGAAGTAATTGATCTGAGAAGCCTGTGGCCTTGGGACGAGGACACGGTTGCTAAATCTTTAGCTAAAACTGGTAGGCTTGTTGTTTGCCATGAGGCTGTGGGCGTCAGCGGATTTGGCGCAGAAATCCTTGCAACTATCTCCGAGCGTTATTTTGGCTTGCTAAAACGGCCACCAATTCGGGTTACCGCTCCACGTATTCCAATCTCTTATGCCCCGAACCTTGAAAACGAAGTGAAGGTTACAGCCAAAGATATCTCAAATGCTATCAGGCAGATGGATTAATGTCCTTAAACAACACCCGCATCGCATCTATTCGAACACATGTTCTCTCCGCCCCTCTATCGAAGCCTTTTTTATGGTCATTCAATAGAGCTGATAAAAGAGAGGGATGTATCGTTGAGATAACTGATGAGTCAGGCGCGACAGGCTGGGGAGAATGCTTCGGACCGGCAAAACTAAATGCAGCTGTTATCGAGGCGTTTACCCCACATTTAATCGGTAAAGATGGTTTTGCAATCGATGCGATTTGGCAGCACTTATACAACCAATTTCTTGATCAGGGCCAAAAAGGTCTAGTCATCACCGCCCTATCTGGGATCGATATAGCTCTTTGGGACCTTAAAGGACGACGCTTAAATGAACCAGTTCATCGTCTTTTGGGTGGCCCTATCCGCTCGGAAGTTAAAGCCTATGCGACGGGGACTTATCGTCTCGATGAAGGCAACCCGCTGGAGTATGTCATTAGGGAAGTCAAAGGCTACGTCGATGAAGGCTTTCATGCTGTAAAAATTAAAATTGGTTTCGACGTATCCTCAGATTTAGAGTTGATAAGAGCTGTTCGCTCTGCGGTAGGCCCAGACATTGAACTGATGATAGATGCAAACCATGGTTACGATGCTTTAGAGGCAATTAGATTGGGCCAGGCAATTGCTGATTTAGATATTCGTTGGTTCGAAGAACCTGTTACGCCAGACAATCTAGGAGCCTATGAAGAAGTTCGTCGAGGCCAACCAATCCCTGTTGCTGGCGGAGAGTGTGACTTCACCCGATGGGGTTTCAGAGAAATACTTCAGCGGCGAGCAATTGATATAATTCAGCCAGATACAGCAGCGGCTGGAGGAATTTCTGAGTGCAAGAAAATTGCCGATATGGCTGCTTCTTTTGGCGTGCGCTACTTACCGCATGTTTGGGGAACGGGCATTGGTTTAGCTGCTGCATTACAACTGATAGCTGTCCTCCCGGACACCCCACCCAGCTATAATCCAAAGGCACCTATTCTTGAATTTGACCGCAGCGAACATCCATTCAGACAGGCTGTACTCGAGACCCCTATCGAGCACGGTGGCGGCGTGGTAGCCGTTCCGTCCGCTCCTGGTCTAGGAATTGAAATAAATCGCAATGCACTCGATCAATTCAGAATTTCTTAACTAAGCGATACGCAAGAGGGAAAAGTTTCAAGCAGTATCCGCTAGATATCTCATCGCTGCATCCACTCCCCCAGACTGATGCGGTACGTTAGCAAGACGTAAACCAGTCTCAACTGCAGCAAGCGTGCCAAGCAGCATCGGTTCATTGAAATCACCAAGATGGCCAATTCGAAAGACTTTGCCTTTGACCTTGCCAAGCCCGTTACCTAGTGAAACATCGAAATTCTTTAAAATCACAGCCCGAACGTGATCAGCATCGCAGCCGTCAGGTACTCGCACGGCTGTCAACACATTTGACCGCTCGTCCGCAACTTCAATTTGCATCTCCAAACCCCAAGCTTGAACCGCTTGTCGAGCTGCCGAAGCAAGACGTTCATGCCTTACAAAAGTGTTTTCCAAGCCTTCTTCGTTCAGCATATCAATTGCTTCGCGCAGCCCATAAAGCAGGTTTGTAGCGGGTGTGTAAGGAAAATAACCACCCGAATTGAGTTCAAGCATTGCAGCCCAATCCCAGTATGAGCGTCTTACACCTCCAGTCTGAGATACTTGTAACGCCTTTGGTCCGATAACATTCATTCCGAGGCCTGGTGGAGTCATTAATCCTTTTTGAGAACCACCAATTGTTACATCAACTCCCCATTCATCATGACGGTAATCCGCACATCCAATACCGGAGATTGAATCCACCAAAAAGAGGGCATCGTGACCAGCTGCATCAATAGCTTTCCGCACATCAAAAACTCTGCTGGTGGCACCAGTAGAAGTTTCATTGTGAACCATGCAAATGCCTTTAATCGTCTTCCCACTATCTGCTTTTAACTTCTCTTCAACTTCCTCTGGCTGAACGCCTCTGCGCCAGTCACCCGAGATGAATTCCACATCCAATCCTAACCTTAGGGCGAGATCTTGCCAGAGAGTTGCAAATTGACCCGTTTCGATCATGAGGAGCCTATCCCCAGGCTGAAACAAATTAACTAAAGCAGCTTCCCAGGCTCCAGTTCCAGAAGATGGATAAATTATAACAGGCTGCTTTGTCCGAAAAATCCCTCGGATATCGTTCAGTAATTTTTTTCCAAAAATACCAAAATCAGGCCCCCGATGATCCATCGTAGGTTTTGCCATGGCCGCTAAAATGCGATCAGGCGAGTTGCTAGGACCAGGAATTTGCAAAAAATGACGGCCAGGGCGGGAAGACATTGGTTACTCCTCAAAACAACGAAAATGTTCTATGCCATGTCAGATCATGACCTGAAAGAGATTTAATCGTATTAATCAATATAAAGATCGCTTTACAACGGTCTGAAACGGTTTGGAGCGCCTTCATGCCAAATTCTGGCACCCGTCCGAAAGTAGTTGTTACTCGAAAGCTACCAGAGCCGATAGAAACTCGGATGATGGAACTTTTCGATGCATCACTTGCTGAATGCGACCAGCCTATGTCGAGAGAACAACTGAAAGTCGCAGTTTCGAGCGCAGATGTTCTGTCTCCTACCGTAACTGACAAGATAGATGCAGATATTATTGAGGCGGCAGGCCCACAATTAAAACTGATCGCCAATTACGGAGCAGGTGTAGATCATATTGACCTGGAAGCAGCTCACGCCAAGGGGTTAATTGTAACCAACACTCCCGGGGTCCTGACGGAAGATACAGCTGACATGGCGATGGCACTTATCCTAGCCGTAGTTCGACGTATCGGTGAAGGACAGCGGCTTGTTCGTGCGCAACATTGGGAAGGCTGGGCGCCAACTGGACTCATGGGTAAAACCGTCCGGGGCAAACGCCTGGGAATAGTTGGCATGGGGCGTATTGGGGCAGCCCTGGCACGACGTGCCAGGGCTTTCGGACTATCAATACACTATCACAACCGCCGTCGGGTCGCTGATACAATTGAAGAAGAGCTGGAAGCTACATATTGGGAGAGTCTAAACCAGATGCTCTCCAGAATGGACATTATCTCCGTGAACTGTCCTAGAACTCCGGGCACATTTCATTTGCTAAATGCACCTAGGCTGAGTGTGATGAAGGAAGGCGCTGTAATCATCAACACTTCACGCGGTGACGTTATCGATGAAAGTGCACTCGTACGTGGTCTTTCCTCAGGAAGAATAGGTGGTGCTGGGCTGGACGTATTTGAGCACGAGCCAGTTGTGACACCTAAGCTCCTTAAGATGGAGAATGTCGTTCTAACTCCTCACATCGCTTCTGCTACAATCGAAGCCCGGATAGCAATGGGCGAAAAGCTTATTGCTAATATCAAGGCATTTACGGATCACCACGTCCCACCGGACCGCGTACTTAAGAGTATGTTTTAGCCAAAAGATTTTTTGCTCGTCTTTTTCTCCCAAAAGTCCTAAAGGAATTGGGCCGCCGGATGACCGACGACGGCTTAATCAACCGGTCATCTGGGGTAGATGCTGTGAGAGAACAGTTATCCGAAGAAGTAGTGGAACGTCCAGGTCAAGCGATTGGCATGTTTCTACTCGCGATGTTTGTATTCACAACCATGGACGGCTTTTCCAAATACGTTACTAACAGCGGATTAGCTCCCGAAGTCGTAACTATGCTCCGTTATACGATTGCTACGAGTATCCTCTTGCCTGTAGTGCTCTTACGTTGGGAAAAGCGTCCACTCTCCACCTCACAATCAATTCTTGGCGCCAGCCTTATAGTTTTCTCTGGGTTATATATCTGGGCAAGAGAAAGAAAACTTGCCTCTAAGGTCAACCAGGGCTAAGGCGCCCTAGCCGCTTAGGATCAACATCTGTGTTGGCCACTGGCAAACGACCGTGATCGTGCATATAAACCGCTAAAAGTTCACCGTGGCGGGTCCGGTATGCGGTATTTACCTCAACTCGAAACTGGGTTGCTCCTGCCGGTGGATGCTCAGCTTTCGCCATAACCTCCCCTCTCAATCCATACAGAGAACGACCAGTAGCTGCACCGATAAATACAACTTCCCCCTCCTCATTAGAGAGTTCATAAACTCCCAGATTGCCGGAAAGTCGCTTGGCCTCAGTTAAAGTCAATGGGCGCCAGGGCTTGGTCATACGCACCGCCATCAGATCAGACTCCCTTAAAATCAGGTGTTCGCTTTTCCAGACGGGCTGCTATGCCCTCTTTTGAGTCTGCACTTGTGCGGGTTGCATTTACCAATTGATCAACATCGCCGTGATAGACACCATCACGGAATGCCATCTCACGAACCAGAAGCGCCTTAATCGCTCGGAGGGAAAGTGGCGCATTTCTTGCAAGACGGTCTATTACTTTTTCAGCTGAAGTCTCTAGATCATGCTTAGGAACAGCTGAATAAATTACACCAAGGTCATAAAGGCGTCTGGAAGGTAAAGGGTCGCCCAACAATAGAACCTCACGAGCACCCACTGGTCCCGCAACTTCCATTAGTTTTTTTGCAAGAAACCATGTCGGCGCTAAACCAATTTGTGCCAAAGACATTCCAAAACGCGCATTTTCCGAAGCCACGACAAAATCACAATGAAGTGCGAGTTCACAGCCACCAGCAATGGCATCCCCATGAACGACTGCAACTGCGGGTAAAGGATAGTTTTCAAGGGCGTGTAACATACCCTCGATCGGGCTTTCATTATTTTTAATTGGCTTGGCCAGCCGTTCTTTTAGATCCATACCGGAGCAGAAAGATGGTCCTTCCGCTCTAAGGACTAAAACCCGCTCATCTGGTGCTGGTGTTTCATTCAGAGCAGTAAGCATTTCATCTAACATCGCAAGATTTAATGCATTACGCTTGTCACCACGAGTAAGAGTCATCGTTCGTACAGGACCGGACTTTTCAATTCGAATGTATTCCATCGAATTTTCTCCTAAGGCTGCCCAACTCCAGGAACGGCCACTCTAATTTTTTCTATTCGCCCGTCTCTCCGGGCAGCAGCATGGGTGCCTGAACCGGAGCAAGTGCAAATATATAAAGTTTTTCTATCATCGTCCCCAAGCATACAAGCAAAAGAACCAAAACGACCAGTCGATATCCGCATGGTCACTTCACCACCTTCTAGCACTCGAATGGTTTCATTGTTTCGCGGATCTGCAACCCAGATAGCTCCCTCTGCATCAAGACAGATACCATCCGGAAAATTATCACCTAAACTTGCCCAAACCCTCTTATTTGAAAGTTCACCGCCTGGACCGATATCCATTGCAGTAAGACAGTTGGCACGGGTCTCGCCAACAATAAGGGTTTTTCCGTCAGGAGTGATTACGGACCCATTTGGAAAATGAAACCCTTCAGCAGCAAGCGAAACTTCGCCATCAGGATCAACGCGTATTATGTTAGCTAATCGTTGCTCTGCACCAACGTATGTATCGTAACCGAAATTACCCACATAAGCGCGCCCTTCTTTACTCACGACCATATCGTTACAGTGGAACGTCGCAAGTTCGGAAAGATTGGCATGTTCAACAATACTACCGTCTTTCTCCTGGCGCAGCAGACGACGATCCTTCATGGAAACAATGAGCAATCTTCCATCTGGCAACCATCCAAGACCAGAGGGCTGGCTTTCAACTCTTGCCACTGGCTTTAAATCACCGCCTGAGCCCATTCGGAAAACTGTTTGTTGATAAAAGTCAGAAAACCAGAGCGCCCCCTCATACCAGCGCGGCCCCTCTGGAAAGCCTAGACCCTCAATCACAACATGCTGAGGCGTTGTCATTTTATTCTCCGGACTTCATTTTAAAACAGATTTACTTCACCAGGTCTTTTGTTGAGCCCCCAGTGACTCTGCACGCATTATCGGCTTAGATTTCCTCTATGAAAACCTTTAATCGAAGGTAGATATATGCAGCTAACAAAGCTTTCTGGCGCCATGGGAGCGGAAATAGCCGGCTTTAACCTGGCCAAAGACATCAGCAAGAACTTGGCAGCGGAAATCAGTGATGCTCTCGCGGAATATGGTGTTTTGCTATTTAGAGACCAAAACTTGGATGTGGAATCTCACAAGAATATTGCGCGCCACTTCGGTGATATTTTTATTCACCCAAATTTTAATACCGGCGACCATGACCCAGAAGTTGTCAACATCGTTAGACAACCTGGTGATAGCCGCATAGTTGGAGAGGACTGGCACGCGGACACAACAATGATGGCGGAGCCACCAATGGGCGCTCTGCTGTACGCTCTTGAGACACCTCCTTACGGAGGCGACACCCTTTTCGCGGCGCAGTGGCTGGCTTATGAAGCTCTTTCTGACGATATGAAAAAATTCTTAGCTGATCTCAAATGTGTCCATTCAGATATAAAGGTTGCTGGCCCACACAATAAACTGAATTCTAAACGTGCTACGGTGGTCCGCGAAGATGATGGTTGGAAACCGACAGAAAATTCGCACCCAGTAGTTCGCACCCATCCCGTCTCAGGAAAAAAATGCCTTTTTGTCAATCATTCCTATTCCATTCGATTTGAAGGCTGGACAGAAGAAGAGTCTCTACCTTTGTTAAATTGGCTCATGGATTGGGGACACCGACCTGAATTCACCTGTCGTTTACAATGGAGAGACAGGTCTCTGGCTTTTTGGGACAATCGCTCAACTAAGCATCTAGCGGTTAATGATGTCCACGAGCATCGCCGCGTCATGCGCCGCATCCAAATTGCTGGGACGCGTGTGGAATGATGATTGTTATAAAATATTAAAATTCCGTTACGTAATTAATAGCATCAACTGATACTTCATCATGCGACGATGCCTGAGGAGAAAACAATGAGCCGGAAAACACTCGAAGAATTGCGCAGCCAACGCTGGTTTGGTGTCGATAATATGCGTGCGTTTGGCCATAGAAGCCGCACCATGGAAATGGGCTTTAGTCGCGAAGATTTTATGGGAAAACCGGTTATTGGAATCGTGAATACCTGGGCCGACACCAATACGTGTCACAGCCACATGAGACAACGTGCAGAAGAAGTAAAACGTGGCGTTTGGCAAGCAGGAGGGTTTCCTTTGGAAATGCCTGCAATGTCTGTTGGCGAGCAACATACCAAGCCTACTTCAATGCTCTATCGTAATTTTTTGGCAATGGAGACAGAGGAACTTCTACGCTCCCAACCGGTGGATGGCGTGGTGCTGATGGGCGGTTGTGACAAGACAACTCCGGCTTTGCTTATGGGCGCAATATCGATGAATTTGCCGGCGATTTATGTCCCCGCTGGTGCGATGCTTCGGGGACACTGGAGAGGGACAACTCTTGGATCAGGTACTGATGTTTTCAAATATTGGGCAGAAAGACGCGCTGGCAACGTAACGAATGAGCAGTGGAGCGAATTAGAGGAAGGTATAGCTCGTTCAGCCGGGACCTGTATGACAATGGGCACAGCATCCACAATGATGTCGCTTGCCGAGGTTTTGGGCTTTTCTTTACCTGGCGCTTCATCGATCCCAGCAGTGGACTCAACTCACTCGATGATGGCCAGTAGATCCGGACGACGGATTGTAGAAATGGTTTGGAATGATCAAAAACCGTCTGACATCGCGACACACGAGGCATTTCAGGATGCTATAGTCGCTGACATGGCACTGGGTGGGTCGACAAATGCAATCATTCACCTAACTGCAATGGCAGGCCGCGCAGGCATCAAATTGACGTTAGATGATTTTGACGAAGCATCTAAGAAAACACCGATGCTCCTAAATCTAAAGCCTTCCGGAAAATACTTGATGGAAGACTTTTATTATTCAGGAGGATTACGTGCCCTTCTCCGACAGATCTCTGATCTCCTACATCTGGATAGAACTGTATGTAATGGGATGACTTTCGGGGAAAATATTGAAACAGCTGAGATATTTAATGAGGAAGTTATTCGTCCTCGGAGTAATCCCATCTCCGCCACAGGTGGAACAGCTGCGCTAAAGGGCAATCTGGCGCCATATGGCGCAATTATAAAACCCACAGCAGCAGAGCCTCATCTTTTGAAACACACTGGTCCGGCAGTTGCTTTTGAGAATGTCGACGATATGTACGCGCGTATCGATGATCCCGACCTCGATGTGACTAAGGATTCCGTCTTAGTTTTGAAAAATGCTGGCCCTAAAGGCGCCCCGGGGATGCCTGAGTGGGGACAACTTCCGATTCCACAAAAACTTCTGAAACAAGGCGTGCGAGACATGGTCCGAATTTCAGACTGCCGCATGAGCGGGACCAGCTTTGGCGCCTGTGTACTACATGTAGCCCCCGAAGCAGCAGTAGGAGGCAATCTCGCATTGGTGAAAACAGGAGATCTAATTACTTTAGATGTAGAAGCTAGAAAACTTGAACTGCACGTTTCAGACGAAGAACTTGAGATGCGTCGAAATAGTTGGGAGGCTCCAAAAAGTCCCTACACACGCGGATATGGAGCACTTTTTATGCAGCATGTCACACAAGCTCACGAGGGCTGCGACTTTGACTTTTTGCACGCCGGGGACTCCACTCCTGAACCAAAAATTTATTAGACAAGCAGTATCAGCGCTTCATCACACCATTCGGAAACCAAAAATCAATCAAGGAATGAGATTAGTTTGAAAATACGCCTTAAGGCCTATTCACCATAATCTAATCAAAACTTTGAATTTCTTTATGCTACACGAGTAGGAAAATGGGCATTTAGCTACCATTTCTTAAGTTAAACAATTTCTTCGGATTAAACTTCACAATGCAAAATCATCCAGCCCCTATTGACCCCAAGCTACTTGAGCTCCTCGTATGCCCAATTACCAAAAAGCCATTGATATACGACCAAGAACGGCAGGAATTGATTAGCAAAGAAGCGGGGTTAGCTTATCCGATCGAAGACGGAATTCCTATAATGCTGCCCGAAGACGCACGCCAGCTAGAAGATGAAAATCAAGACTCAGGAAATTCGTAATGGCTCGCACTTTAGCAGAGATAGATTTAGCCCCAGCACCCCAGCCTAAAGAAATTAGAATAATAAAAGATAAAACCGGCATGACCATCGCATTCGATGATGGAGAAACCTACAATCTATCTGCTGAACTCCTTCGGGTAGAGAGCCCTTCGGCCGAGGTACAGGGACATGGAGCTGGACAAAAACAACTTGTCCCAGGCAAAAGTCAGGTAAAAATTATCTCCGTAACACCAAATGGTAACTATGCAGTTCGATTAGGCTTTGATGATGGCCACTCAACCGGCATATTTTCTTGGCGCTACCTGCGGTTTCTTGGTGAAAATGCAACCACCCTTATGGATGACTATCTAGATAATTTAGCAGATGCCGGCATGACACGCTCTTAACGATCAGAGTGGCAATAACTCATTTAGAACCGTAAATAATCAGAAAATACTTACGTCTACGGTGAAAAACTGTCTAAAGTTTTAGAGCCAGGGAAGAATTTTTTGTTTGTTGGTAGTTAAAATTTTTGGAACATTTGATTTTAAGCATTTCCACTACTGAAAAAGAAGTTGGCCGTGGTGTCATTGCTACCAAAGCGTTCTGATGAGAAAGACTGATGTTGAGTAAGGTACGCCACACACGCCTCAAACTTATTATTATGACAGCTGCAGCCGGGCTAATCGCATTTGGTGTTGTCGAAGGCCTGTTTTGGTGGCGCCACGTAACTACAACCAATGCATGGATTGAAGCTGACTTCACCTTGATGGGAAGCAGTATCAACGGCCGAATTTCAAGCATTGAAACGAGTAAGGGTGACACTGTTAAGGCCGGACAGCTTCTCGCAAAGATGGATACAGAGCTTGTTGAACTAAATCTAGCCTCGCTCCTTACAGACTTGGAGCAAGAAAAGGCAAAAAAAACACTTATTGAAAGCGAGTTAAAAGCATTTCAAAAAGAAATTAGTGATCGAGTTGAAACCCAAAAAGCATTGATTGCTGGTCTGAATAGGGAATTAGAAACTTTTCAGCTGCGTCTTGAAATAGCGCAGTCAACAATGAACCGAAATGCTCCCTTGATAAGGAGTAAAGTAGTTTCCGAACAAGCCAGAGAAAAATTTAAGGACCGGATTCTAGAAATCACTAGTAAAATCGATGAAACCCAAACCAAAATTTTAGAGAAAAATAGAAAAATCGCTGAACTTCAAGGCACGAGAATACAAGAGGGTGTCTACAAATCCCGTATTCAAGTGATTGACGGTGGTATCAAAAAGTTAAAAGTGCGGATACGGCAAGTTGAGCGGGAACTTTCTAAAATGCACATCTACGCTCCCTTCGATGCAGTGATCAACGACATTTACGTAGATACTCAGAACTACGTAGAGGATGGCGATCGTGTTTTCTTGCTGCACAATCCACAAAATCTATGGGTAGAAGCTTTAGTTGATGAATCAGAAGTTCGTCTTCTTTCCAATGGGCAGCTCGCTGAAATCGACATAGACGCGCAGCCTGATTTCAAGTTTTCAGGTAAAATAGTCTCTGTTGGACAGGCAACCATCGGTTCTATGAATGGAAGTCATGAAAATACGCGCGGAGCTCCCAAGTTACCTGTCCGCATAAATATCGACAATTCAACACACTCGCTTTGGCCTGGCGTTCGAGCAACAGTTCATATCCGCATCAGATAGACTGACCATGGATCTGTCCCGTCTCAATTGGCGTTCAATTATGATCATCGCAACAAGCGCAATGATGATCCAACAAGCCTTTTCATATGTCTGCCAAATTGTGATGCCCATCCTAGCAGATCGATTGGCTGAAGAGTTTGGAATTTCTCGTGGTTGGTTGGGCTTTTACCTCGCCATTCAAAATATCATGGCGATTATTGCTGCTGTTGGTTGTGGAGGTTTTATTCTTCGCTTTGGCGCCGTTCGTGTCAGTCAAACGACCCTAATTCTCATGGGAAGTAGCCTGCTGGTAATTGCCTCCGGTCAATTATGGCTTTATCCAATTGGCGCAATTTTACTCGGTGCAGCGTCTGTTTCCACGCCAGCAAGCTCACATATTTTAGCGAAAGTGTGTCCTCCACAGTTAGCTCCACTAGTCTTTTCTATTAAGCAAACTGGTGTTCCTGTTGGAGCTCTCATAGGGGGCCTCCTTTTGCCATTTTTGCTTGGGGTAGTCTTCTATAGCCACGTCCTTGGGGAAACCATCCGACTTGGGCATTTTGGTGCTGCTTTTATCACGGCTTTAATTGTATTTTTCGTTGCTTTTGCTCTTCAGCCCATTAGGGGATATTTCGACGCCGACCGAGATCCAAAAACTAAAATTTCATTTGGCAACATTCACGCAACCATGAAGATGGTTTTAAGCAACCCTCCCCTCAGAGATCTAGCTTTTGCTGCCTTCGCTTTTGGGGGATTACAGGCCGTGTTCTCCGGGTTCTTTTTACTCTTTTTAATTGATGGCCTCGGTTATTCTGAGGTTGAGGCAGGCGGTGCATTTGCTATTGCAAGTTTTTCAGCAATCTGGGCAAGGATTATTTGGGGTTGGTTGGCGGGCAGCCATTTCTCACCGCGATATCTGCTTTCAACAATCGGACTGATTGCAGGATTTTCTTCACTGATTATAGCAAATTTTGACCTTAGTTGGGGCCTGCTCGACATAACCATTGTGGCAATTGCATTCAATATTTCTGCCATTAGCTGGCATGGCCTACTTCTAGCAGAAACTGCCAGACTTGCCCCTAAAGAACATGTTGGGGGAGTTACCGGTGGCGTATTGTCATTCACCAGTATTGCAATGATGACCTACCCAGCTATCTATGGAATAATACTGGCTCTTACTGGTTCATACAGCCTCGGTTTTCTTTTAGCGGCTATCCCTTCATTCATCGCGTTTATAATATTTCTGCGCAAGCCAATCGAAGCCTCTTGGATCTCATCCGTCACGAAGAATATTATTCTGGTAATCCGCCCAGAAGTTTTAATCCAGGTAGCAACCACAATTGGGTTTGGAATTGGAATTGGGTTAACTTGGGACTATGTGGTTTTCGGTTATTGATAAAAACTGCTGATACATCAGCTTAGGACCAATCTTCAAAACCTTGGTACTTTTATTTTCTCAAATATTTGAGCCGCATCAGATTTGATAATCAGTAGATTGTCTTTCTCATGTGCTCTGGATAACTCGCATCATAAGCATCAGCATCAAAATCACTCTCTAAACCTTTTAAAATTTGTCCCGCCGTTGGGGTCGGCCTCTCCTTCGGCCATTCTTCAAATTTCCATAACTTTGAGCGAACCAATGCTTTCGTGCACTGGAAATAAACGCGGTCAACAGTAACAGCTATGACACTTCGCGGAAGTTTACCCTCGATGGAAAATTCGTTCAGAAGTTCAGGTTGAATAAGAATTTCCGCGGTCCCATTAATTCTTAAAGCCTCCCCTACGGTCGGTATTAAAAAGAGCAGCGAACATCTTGAATCTCGCACAATATTTTTAAGACTATCTATGCGGTTGTTTCCTCTTCGATCGGGTATCAAAACCGTTTTTTGATCAACAACACGGCAAAAGCCAGCAGGGTCTCCTCGCGGGCTGCTGTCCAGTCCTTCCGGCCCCACTGTCGAAAGGATCATAAAAGGCGATGCCTCAATGAAAGATCGATAGTGATCTGATATGTAGGTAATTTCTTTAACTAGAGACTTGGGTGAGGGCTCGCCATAAATCTTTTCGAGGTCGGGCAAGTTATTAATACTAAG
>VMCJ01000125.1 GCA_008081395.1 Rhodospirillales bacterium
CCGCTTGAATCATTTTTTTTGAAACAGCAAGCATCATTCCAAGCGCATGCTCAGCCACACTCTCCTTATTCGTTCCTCCCTGATTTACGACTGCAACACCTGCTGCTGTCATTGCGGAAACATCGATATAATCGTAGCCCGCACCAGTGGAGGACACCGCAACAATATTGGGCGCCCTTGTCAAAAATTCAGAATTTGGGAACCAGGGCTCTTGAAGCTCCGTGCGGGATTGCACTTGATAACCATGGGCACGAGCCATTGCCGCATCTAATTCGCTCTTTGGATCAGCGTAATGGAGATGCGAAACTTGCACGTCATCTACCTCATCAAACTTCGCCAAAGCAGCATCAGTATCCATCCATTCCTCAAAGAAAACGAGCCGGCGAGCATTGTCAGCCATAATAGCTTTGATCCTATCTAATGAGTTTAACGAACAGCATATAAGGACTGTTTCATGCGAAGTTAGCGCTAAAAAATTAAGGCTGAAGACCTAAACCTCTAAAGGGCACTTACAAATATAAGTCTAGCTAATTGAATTCATTATCACAGACATCAGCCACCCGCTTTGGGGTTCGCGATCTTTTTAGCCAGCATTTGTTGCTCTTCACAGTTGCCACAGATGCGCGTTAAGTCGGCTAAATGCTGCTTAGCCTTTTCAAGATTCCCTAACTTGATATGGAGCTCTCCAACATATTCGTGAGCTCCAACATGATTAGGGTCAATAGACAGAGCTGTATCATAGGCTTTTTTGGCTTCAGCGTATTTTCCAAGCTGACGTAAAGAATATCCAATGTAGTTGTAAGCATCCGCAGAACGCGAGTTAGTTTCCAAATATGTTTTTGCCTTAGCAATTGCCCGATCATACTTCCCGCGATCGACATATCTTTTAACATCACCAATCGAGACGCTGGTATCACTACCCCCTCCAGCTGCAGTGGCAGTATTACCGCAGATTGGAAGCAACAAAGCGAAGACCAACGCTATCACTTTTCTTTGCATCTTAGTTCTCCCTTAGCCTCTGATAGCGATGTGCCGCTAATGGCAAAAATTAAACAAGAATGTAAGTACTTGGCACGAAAATTTGTGAAAAAGCCACAGTTGATAAGTAGTATTTGACGACCGAGTTGGCTAGATATCCTTCAACATTGCACGGGCAATGTTAGCTTGCTGCACTTGGCTTGTACCTTCAAAAATTCGAAAAAGTCTCACATCACGATATAAACGTGGAATAGATGACATATCTTCCATGTACCCCACTCCTCCCAAAATCTGCACCGCTCGATCTGCAATGCGGGAGACCGTTTCACTTGCAAACAGCTTTGCAGAAGCAATATCAACGTGAGGAATTGGCCCTCCCAAATCAAAGGCCTTAGCACAATCAATACATAAAGCCCGGGCGGCTGCCATCTCCGCCTGACTGTCTGCTAATAGTGCCTGAATTTGACCAAAATCGCCCACTGGACGATCAAATTGTATCCGACGCGCCGCATAATTCGTCATTTCTTCTATCAATCGAATTGCTTGTCCAACACAAGTAGCTGCTACGTGCAGTCGTGCATGGTTAATTCCACGAAGCGCTGCCTTTAAGCCCGCGCCTTCCTTCCCACCCACTAGCGCGCCTTCGGATACTCGCACATTTTCAAACCATACGTAGCAGACATGACTTCCTTCATTTCCAAGCATACGTGGTGGCTCACCAACTGATACACCGGGTAATGAAGCATCCACAAGGAACGCCGAGATGCCGTTTGCCGACTTATCATTAGGATTAGTCCGAGCCATCGTTAGAAATACATCTGCTTGAGGAGCATTCGTGATGTAACGTTTCTCCCCATTGATTACCCAAATATCACCATCACGCTCTGCTTTAGTTTTCAGAGAAGCTGCATCTGAACCTGCTTCTGGCTCAGTCAAAGCAAAAGAGCCCGTGCACTCACCTGCCGCCATCTTTGGGAGATAGAACTCCTTTTGAGAGGATGTTCCAAAATCTAAAATAGCTTGGGAGGTTAACCCAATTGTTGTTGAAAAACGTGAGCGGTAAACGCAGGATGCTTGGCAAAACTCAAATGTGAGGCGGATCTGCTCCTCCATGGAGCACCCCAAACCTCCATATTCCTCTGGAATTGAGATTCCAAAAAGACCAATTTCTTTAAGCGCTTCCGTCAAATCCTCAGGTATACCACCCTCCCGCGTAAGACGGTGCTCATTTGGCCTGAGCACATCCTGAGATAACTCGCGAACAGCAGTAAGGTAGTCATCAAAATTTCTAAACTGCACGGAAGCGCGCATTCAACTTTCCTCAAACTTTACATGAGTGATAGATGCTCTGCAGCGCGGTTTATCATCATCGCCTATGAGGGCCATTGATCTCGGACCTACTGCATCCTTTGGAGAGGCTACAAAACGAAGTCGTTCATCCCAAAACATGGGGCGGTGAAAAGAAATTTCTCCCTGCAGCTCCACGATACCCCCTTGACCTGCCTCCTCGACCAAACCTCCAAGCATAATGTGCGATGCCATTAAACCACCTGCGATGGGTGCTTTAAAACCAAACCTCTTTGCAGTGTCAGGATCAGAATGAATTAAGTTTTCAGCCTCATCAGAGAAGGCAGCTACTTTCTCAGGCTCTAGAAGCGTCTCATTGACCAAATACATGGAGCTAATATCTAGGGATGGCGTGGATACCCTTGGAGCATCTAAATGAGGCTCGCCAGGATTGAGGCTCGATCGACTTGCTCTTAGGGGCACAGTGCCGTTTGCTAACGAGAATTTAAAATCCGCCCAAACTCTTTGACCTCTAGGATGTGGGTCAATTTTTGTAACTTCCCCGGCCATGTTGATCAGAAGTCCCTGAGGTATAGCCGAACTCAAAAAATAGGCCTGAGACATGTGAACATTGCCGTTTATTGATCTACCGGTCCAGCGCTGTGCCATTATAGTGTAGAAAGCAAAAAAACTGGGGTCAGCGCACTTACCCCAGATTGCTGGATCAACTCCACAACATTCCAACTTCCTAGCTTGGTACCCGCTTTCAACCACAACCTCCCTGCTTGGAAAGCGAAATCCGACAGGAGGCGGTGTCGAGATAGAGTCGTCCTGGGCCATGAGCTAAGTGCTGCTAACGCTATCAAGAAAGTCTTTTAACGCTTGGTTAAAGCCTTCCGGATCCTCTATGTTTGAGAGGTGCCGTGCAATGGGCAAAATCACCAATTTTGCGCCTGGAATCCCTTTTGCCATTATCTCCGACATTTCAACGGGTGTCCCAGGGTCATCTTCACCAACTATAACTAATGTTGGAGCTGAAATTTCCCCAAGACGAGGGGTTATGTTCAGTCGTGAAATAGCAGACCCACAGCCGCAATATCCCTCAATAGGAGTTGAGACGATCATTTGGCTTATTCTATCAATAATCTCTGGCTCTGCTTTCACAAAACCTGGAGAGAACCAACGTTCAATGGTCCCACTTAAGCCGGCGGACATCCCATTTTTTCTAGCAGCACTAATGCGCTCCTCCCAACCTGCAACGGCCTCGGCTGGATAACCTGAGGAGGTATCCGCTAGAGTCAGAGACTTCAATCGCTCTGGTGCTTTTAGGGCCACTGTCTGACCAATCATGCCACCCATTGAGAGACCAACCCAATGAACGCTCATCAGCTCCAGAGCATCCATTAAACCAATCGCATCATCTGCCAACATTTCAAGAGTGTAGGGACCTACCGGTGCACTGGAGCCACCATGACCACGAGTATCAAACCGGATTATCCTGTAATCATCTTTAAGGGCGTCTATTTGTGGGTCCCACATGCCTAACTCTGCACTCAAAGAATGGCTCATCATTACAACAGGAGCGTTGTTCGGACCTTCATCGGAAAATCTTATATCAATTCCATTGACTTTAACGGTTTTAGTTGTGGTCATTTTACTTCTCATGAGAAAGTTCAGATGTGACAATACTCTAATGCAGAATTTGATCTGATGCACTGGATGAGGTGGACCTAGGGCGCAACGGAGTCGGACCAGCATGATGATGAACGATGCGCCACCCTCCATCCTCCCTGGTGAATATATTTGTCGCAAGCAGAATAGAACCTGAGCTTCCCCCTAGTTGCTCATAACAGGTCACGTATGCAGTTTGATCTAGCAAATGCGGCTGTGGCTCAATGCACATAATTTGAGGGCGTTCTTTGGCACTTAAAATGCTTTCCCAACTTTCAAGCACAACATCTCGGCCAACCAAAAGTGGGGCGCCAGGATGGGCGCAAGCAACTGGAGCATTTCGTGCCCAAACACTCTCCATCTTTTGTAGATCACCTGTCGAGAAAGCATCATAGAAAGCCTGATTTATAGCAAGAACATCGGTTCGATCAGCGCTCATTTCCACTCTCCTTATTTATTTTTACCTTTGCTCTTTTCAGCAATTCTTCCCGACTTAACGAAAAATCACTATCGATCCAGGCCCCTTCCAAGTCACTAAGCAGGGAGTTAACAGAAGGACCGGGCGATAGACCGAGATCAATCAGATCACGGCCTCGAAGAGAGAAAACCGGTGACTTCCAGTTAGCTGCAAGTTGCAACATTGAGTTTAATTTCGCTTCGTCATTATGAAGATTTTGCAAATAAGCGCGCTTAATAAAAATGTCGTGACCTTGTCGATATATGGACTTTCGCCAATCAGCCACAGTCATTCCTGAATCCATCCAAGGAGGTTTCAACGCCGATAAAATAATTCTTTCCCTTTTTGATAATCGAAGTTTATCGGCGATACTGGTATCACCAGGAACTAGAGCAGCCAGTCTCAAGATTGGATCAGCAGGTAAAAAATCTATCTCAACAATATTTTCTGGTGTGCGTCCAAGCAGGATTTCGAAAACACCAACACTCTTCATGGCTCCTAAAGTTTCACTAACCTGAGGAGCCATGAGTAAACGGAACAGTTCAGCTCGAACCCGCTCTGCTGAGACATTCGAGAGTCCCTCAATTCCAAGTGCTATTGCCTCGATGCTACTAGGCTCTGGTCTGCCTTTTCCATACCAGGCGTGAAATCTAAAAAACCGAAGAATGCGGAGATAATCTTCTCGTATACGTTCTCTCGCCTCTCCAACAAAGCGAACAATCCCTGCACTTAGATCTTCTTTCCCGCTAAAATAATCATAAATATTTCCGGACAAATCAGAGAACATGGCATTCATAGTAAAGTCGCGTCTGGCAGCATCCGCACGCCAGTCATCAGTAAAAGCGACCTTCGCGTGCCGACCGTCGGTCTCTACATCACGCCTTAAGGTAGTAACCTCATAAGGCTTATCATCCACAATAACCGTAACCGTGCCATGTTCGAGACCCGTTGGCTTTGAGGCTAGCCCTGCACTCTTAGCAAGACGAATAATTTCCTCTGGATAAAGAGTTGTAGCTAGATCAATATCTGAACAAGGGAGACCCAGTATTGTGTCGCGGACAACTCCACCAACAAATCGTGTCTCGCCTTCACCAGCCGACAACGCCTGAATAAGACGTTGAGTCTTCGCATCGTTCAGGGCGGACTGACTAACAACTTTCACTTTTTTTCGTCTTTTTCAATTAACTTTCCAGAGGTTACCCTACCATCTTTAAATTGGGACGGTACGTATGTTGCATTTGGGGTTCCGCCAGAAGTTAGGCCCCAAACAATCAAACCAACTGCCGCAAGGCCAATACCAGCACCTAATAACCATACCCACGGAGCATCCTTAGCAGCAATACGAACTGGGGACCCTGACCTGGTCTTAAAATATAGGTAGAGCAGCGAAGGGGCGAGCAACGGAATAAGAATTGAAAGTGCCTGTCGCATCAATTCTCACCTTGACCTTCAAGCATATCTACAAAATTTATTAGCATACCCGCGGTAGCTCCCCAGATACGGCGATTTTGGTAAGGAATTACGTAGAACGATCTTCGAATGCCTTCTCTTACTGCCGTTTCCTTAACATGATTTCTACGATCTAAAATAAAAGAGAGTGGTGCTTCGAAGACATCCTCTACTTCGAACTCGTCTAAATCTAAGTTGAATGGAGGTTCAATCCAGCCCACGACAGGTGTAACGCCATAGGCTGTTGATGTTTCATACATTGACAGACGGCCAAGCAATTTAACACGCTCTGGGTCTAGTCCAATCTCCTCTTGTGTTTCTCGGAGCGCTGTCGCCACGCGATGTGGGTCATTAGGCTCCACACCACCGCCAGGGAAGCTTATCTGACCTGCATGTTTTTTGAGATGCGCTGTACGCTGGGTCAGCAAAATTGTTGGACCTTCTGGACGATTAATGATTGGCACCAGGACCGCAGCAGGTTTTAGAGGTCTATCCGTTGTTCCCCTGAGCCGGGTGCCGTCCGGCCGAAGGTCAAAGTCGCTCCGCAATGGCTCTTCAGCAAGGCCGCCCACCTGCAAAGCATCATCCAGCGGCTTAATCCTAGACCGAATTATTTCCGGCGTCATTCGCAATCCTCGACCTGGCCAACTCTGTGAAAATGGCCATCACTCCAAACGCCCAATGCTCCAGCATCAAAATCTTCGATCGATAAATCCACGAGCTCGTAAAAAACGGATCTTAGCAAACGCGCTTCCAGGCCGTCACGAATATGGATGTATGGCCGCGGCTCACCCGTTTCGGAATCGACAGAAATTCGAAGTGAGTGAGTTAAATCAAGCGAAACCCAATCATCTATGTTCGTTCGGAAACGGACACTTTGGTTTTCTCCTTCCCCCTGAGTTTGCATTTCCACCGCAACAAACGGCGAGTCATCTACATCAATTTGACCACGCTCGGCTGGAGTTTCTAGCCAAAATGTTCCGTCGATATTTCGCTTTAGAACTGTGCTAAATAGTTTAACGAGCTCTATGCGAGTAAACCTCGTCCCGGCATGATACCAAGCCCCGTCGGAATCAATTTTTATTCCGTAATGCCCCATTTCCACCGGCGTCCGGACTTTCGAGGATTTTTTTACTGAAGCCTCAAGTGCATCTAATTTTTTATCATCGCTCATGTTAATCACAGACCGCCATAATGACTAAATGATCCCCAAACCACAGGGGCTCAGGTGTCGAACTCATGTCAGCTCAACATGACCTCTAAATTTTAATTATATGTACCTTTTCTAAAGAAACGAACTGATCACTTTCCTAAAAATGAAAAGCGATGTTGTCGACACAACAAGACCTGTTTAGGAGAATAAGACTGAGCTTAACCAACAATGCTATTTACTGAAATTTTATCTAATTTTTCTACCTGGGTAGATCTATTCCAATTCACGAAATCATATTCGTGTTAGACCTCCCAAATGTTTTTGGCATAATATTTCGTCAGTTCACGATTTTATCTTTTCGCTGGTTAAGTTCCCAATCTAATGAGCTTTTTAGATCATATTCATAGTTGCAACTCTTATGACCTCAGGAGTTTCTTGCCATTTTACATAGAAGGACAACGTGTCGGATATGTGAGACCAGAAGTATTAGAGGTTTTATTAAGGTCAACCGGTTTCATAAGAACTGCTGATGGCATTATCATCGACACGAAATACGGGACATTCGAAGATCGCTCCTTTCTATTTGATGAAGCTGCTGAAAGACTTGTAAAAGCTGGTTTAGCAAACATGGCTGGAGATGAACTTTACGCTCTAAAAAACTCCTGGGAGCAACCAACTCTTGCAGCATTTAACCGAGGAATTGCTGGGGCTCTGGGAGTGCGCTCTTATGGTGTACATGTTAACGGTTACAAAAAGCAGATTAACGGAGATTTGGCACTCTGGACGGGTGTAAGAGCAATTGAGAAAGCAGTTGCGCCGGGCAAACTCGACAACATGGTGGCAGGCGGACAACCTATAGGACTAAGTCTTATGGAAAATCTAATTAAAGAAGCATTTGAAGAAGCTAATGTGCACAAATCACTAGCACGGTCTGCCAAACCCGTGAGCTGCATCTCCTATGTTATGGAGGATGTTAGCGGTCTGAAACCGGACGTAATGTTTTGCTACGACCTCGAATTACCAGACGACTTCGTTCCTACTAACACTGACGGCGAAGTTTCTGAATTCATCCTATTGTCTGCAGATGAAGCCTTAAGAAGAGTGGACGAAACTGACGATTACAAATTTAATGTTAATCTAGTGGTAACAGACTTTGCGGTTCGGCATGGACTTCTAGACCCTGACAGCACGCCAGATTATGAGGCCATTGTTGTAGGATTGCGAGGAAGTTCAAATGAGAAATCTTCACTTCTTGTTTAAGCTTCCTCAGATGTAAGGAGGCTTTGTATATCCCGCCGGTGAAAGGGTGAATATCTCACAGCCATTCTCTGTTACACCCAAAGAATGCTCGAACTGAGCCGACGGTGATCTGTCGCGGGTTACCGCGGTCCACCCGTCTGCAAGGATTTTAGTGTCAGCGCGTCCTGCGTTAACCATCGGCTCAATAGTAAAAAACATGCCTGGTTCTAGAACTGCGCCCTCTCCTGGCCTTCCATAATGCAGTACACTTGGTGGGGCATGAAAAACGAGGCCTAAACCGTGGCCACAAAAGTCACGAACAACGGAAAATCTCTCTCCCTCGACGTATCGTTGGATAACGTTTCCTATATCTCCAAGAGTGGCTCCAGGTTTGACGGCAGCAATACCCCGCAGAAGCGCTTCATAAGTAACGTCTATTAATCGTTGAGCTTTCACACTTACATTGCCAACTGGATACATCCGACTTGCATCGCCATGCCATCCATCCAAAATAACCGTGACGTCGATATTCAGAATATCACCTTCTGAAAGTCGCTTCGGGCCTGGAATTCCATGGCAAACAACGTGATTTATGGATGTGCAGATTGACTTTGGAAATCCTCTATAATTAAGAGGTGCGGGTATGGCTCCTCTCGAGGTTATGAATTCATGTGCGAGATTATCCAACGCTTCTGTAGTCACCCCCGGTTGCACATGGTGAGTTATAAAATCTAAGGTTTCCGCGCATAAGCGGCCAGCGCGACGCATACCTTCAAAATCAGCGGCAGTATGTAATGTAATTCGGTCCTTGTTGACCCGTCGGCCAGTATTCGAATCAGATTTATTCATAACTCTACGTCTTATCTCCAAGGAGGTTACAGGATCGACAAGGGCAAACTTTTGCGCAGCACAATGCCCCCCAATGAGATATCACAATCATAACAAAAACTTTCAACTCCTCGAGCTCGAGCATCACGAAATGCCAAACCATAAGCAGGATCAATATCATCAGCTAAGGAAAAAATCTCACAATCCATGCGCTGCACAATGTAAAGCATAACCGCTCGACTTCCAGCTTCCGCAACTTTCGCTAGCTCACCAAGGTGCTTGGCGCCTCTTACTGTCTTACTATCTGGGAATTCGGCACGCCCGTTACGCTTTAAATGGACATTCTTAACTTCCACATAACAGTCCTGACGATTTGCACTGGTCAAGAGAAGGTCTATTCGTGAATTTTCACCATACTTGACCTCACGTCGACAATTTTCATAGCCGCCAAGTTCAGGGATTAGGCCACCCTGAATAGCCTCCTCTGCAATGCGATTGGGTCTACCTGTATCGATACCTACCAAACCTGTCTTAAGCTCTGTTAATTCCCAAGCATAAGGAAGTTTGGATTTTGGGTTCTTAGCAGGACGAAGCCAAATTTTATCCCCTTCATTTGCTAAACCCAGCATTGCTCCTGGATTAGGACAATGCGCTGTAAGATGTAAGCCGGATGCATCCAGAGATACGTCTGCAAGAAAACGCTTATAACGTCGAATTAAGGTTGCTGCTTCAAGCGGTTTTTCAAATTGCAAATCAAAAATCCGGGTTAGAGTAAAGGGCTAGCGCTCTTAACATTCACGCACTAACCTTCCGAGAGATTTCATTAGGATTAACTCAAGCATGACCGAACCTGCAACCACGGTAACCGCCGGCATGGTCGTTATCGGCAACGAAATTCTATCTGGCAGGACGCAGGATCTAAATGTTGCGTTCGTTGGAACCGAGTTAAATGAACTTGGCATTCAACTTCTTGAGGTTCGAATTGTCCCCGACATCAAAGAAGAAATTGTAGCCGCAGTAAACTCGCTCAGAACTAAATTTGATTACGTCTTCACAACTGGCGGCATTGGTCCAACCCATGATGATATTACAGCCGAATCAATAGCTGCAGCATTCGGAAAAGAGGCGGTTTACCACCCCACCTCATACGCCATCCTTGAAGCAACCATGAAACGCCGAAATATTGAATTTACAGAGGCAAGGAAACGTATGGCACTCGTTCCAGAAGGTGGCGAGGTGATCGAGAACGATCTTGGAGTTGCTCCGGGGTTTGTGATGGAAAATGTTTATGTGATGGCAGGCGTACCTCAGGTTGCTAAATCAATGTTTAAGGCAGCCGCCCCTCACCTTCGGCGAGGACAAACCAAACGGTCTCGTTCTATTGCCACACACCTCCCCGAAGGGACAATCGCTGCCGGCCTAGAAGCCATTCAAAAAAATTACCCCGATGCGGATATAGGAAGTTATCCCTTTTACAACACCCCTGGCGGGCACGGAACCACATTGGTTGTTCGCAGCTTTCATGAAGAAGATCTGGTCGGCGCAGGTGATGGGATTCTAAAAATGATAGCTGACCTTAATGGCGAAGCACTATCAGATGAGAGAAGCTAAGTAACCGAGGAAGACATATGCCAGTTCATCCACAGATAGAAAAAGCCTTAGAAGCACTTGCTAAAGCTAATCTTCCTGCAATTGAGGACCTTTCTGCAGAAGCCGCTCGATCGCAGATGGACCAAATGTCCAAAGCACGCGGAGGTGAGCCAACTCCCTTACCTAAAATAGAGGACAGAACAATTCCTGGCCCCGCCGGCAATATTCCTATTCGGATCTACTGGCCAGAGGGTGACCAGCCTCAACCAATGGTGATTTATTTTCATGGCGGCGGCCACGTTATTGGCAGCCTAGATACCCATGATAAAGTTGCAAGAAATTTAGCATTTCACTCGGGCGCAATTTTTATTTCAGTCGACTATAGAATGGGACCAGAGCACAAATTCCCAGCTGCAGTCGAAGACAGTTGGGCAGCCTTAATGTGGGCTTATAAGCATGCCGCAGAAATTGGTGGTGACCCCAAAAAGATAGCTGTTTCTGGAGATAGTGCTGGCGGCAATTTAGCTGGAGTAATGGCTCTCATGGCCCGTGATGCTGGCGAGCCAACATTAAGCTTACAGTCGCTTGTTTATCCAGTTGGAGACTACACACTCTCTTCCGAAAGTTACCAAACCTATGGAAAAGGTTTTGGGATTTTGACAGATGACGCAATGAAATGGTTTCAAAAACACTACTTAAATTCATCAGAAGACGCTGAGGATTGGCGAGCCTCTCCATTAAAGGCGAAAAGTTTTGCTGGCACAGCACCAGCAATAATCGTGGCTGCAGAATGCGATGTTCTGGTTGACGATGGAAAGGCCTACGCCGATCGCCTCAAAGCTGATGGCGTTCAAGTCGATTACAGACTCTATGAAGGCATGATCCACGCATTTTTTGGGATGGCTCCAGACATAGATGGCGCTGTTCAAGCACAAAAAGATGTTTCTGAGGCTCTCAAAAAAGCATTTCGGGGAGACTGATATGGGAAATACTCTCAATGGTAAGGCAGCGGTATCTGGCATAGGCGAGACAGTCTACTCCCGCGGAACAGATAAAAGCTCGATTGGGCTAATGTTAGAAGCGTCTCTGAAAGCAATAGCAGACGCAGGCCTTCAACCAAGAGACATTGATGGCGTGATACCTTATGCTTTGGGCCCGGTAGCTGAAGAAATAATGACCGGACTGGGTCTGGATGATGTCAAATTTTCAGCTCAAACCCCTATGGGTGGGGCCAGTGCCGTCGCAGCATTGCAGGCAGCCACTATGGCTATAGCCGCAGGCGTTTGTCGTCATGTATTGCTTGTTCTAGGAAGGCGCGGCTATTCAGATAGCCGGGTAGCAACGCGACTAGCAGCCATGCCGCAATTCAGACTTGTGGGCGAATTTGAAAACCCAGTTGGAGCTATAGCCCCGGCGCAACTTTACGCTCCAATGGCTCGCCGTCATATGGAAATGTTTGGAACAACAACAGATCAATTTGCGGAAATTGCTTTAGCAATGCGAGAGCATGCAATGCTCAATGACAATGCGATTATGCAAAAGCCTATGACGCTAGATGATTATTATTCTGCCCGTATGATCTCCGATCCATTCCGCTTGTTTGATTGTAGTTTGGAGAGTGACGGCGCATGTGCGGTTATTGTAAGTGATGCTGAGATTGCCAAAGATACCCGTGCTCCAGTTACAATCCTTGGTGTTGCAGAAGGGCACCCAAGCTCCCCCTCAACCATCACTCAACGCAAAGATATGACAACACTGGGTCTTGCAAACGCCGCTCCGAGAGCATTTGAAATGGCGGGCGTAAAACATCAAGATATCAACGTAGCGCAGATATACGATTGCTTTACTTACACAGTAATTTGTGAACTTGAAGATTTAGGTTTTTGTAAGAAGGGCGAGGGTGGTCAATTCGTTGAAGGTGGACGTATTCGCCTTGGGGGCGAACTACCAGTCAACACCCACGGAGGTCTTTTATCACAAGCACATATTGCCGGAATGAACCATGTTTATGAGTTGGTTCGTCAATTAAGGGGAGAAGGTGGCCGAGCTCAGGTGAAGGATGCCAATATAGGCTTGGTCACTGGATATGGAGACCTTGGTGATGGGTCGATTGCAATTATGCAAGGTGTTGCTTGATGTCAGAAAATTATACAAAGCCAATCCCAGAACCCAGCATCGACTCTCAGCCTTTTTGGGATGCTCTAAACGAAGGCCGCTTAGTCTTTCAAGCCTGCGGTGATTGTGGAAAGCTTCGACACTACCCGAGGCCTATATGCGACGAATGCTATTCCGATCATGTGGAATGGAAGACATCTAACGGTAAAGGCGTAATCTACAGTTGGACTGAAACCCACCATCCGTTTCACATTGGGTTTAGGGGTGAGACCCCATACATCTTAGTAACAGCCGAATTTGATGGTGGAGTGAGAATTCAAACTCAATTACTTGATGCCAAGGTCGAAGATTTGAAGATTGGAATGCACGTTGAAGTCGTGCTGACTAAAGCTACCGAAGACCTCACCCTACCACTGCTTCGACTAGCATGACGCAGTAGCGCCTGGAGCAGCAAATCACTCTAACGAATGTTATCCAAAAATGCGGCCTGCCCGCTTCAAGTTTTTGTCCAACACACTCATAGTCACTGATAAATCTTCACTTTCATCTCGAATGAATTCCTTAACTGTAACTACGTAAACAGCGAGCAATGCTTTCGCACGCAAAAACCCAATTGGGCCATCGGCTGGGATCCCCGACACGCGCAACATCCACTTGGCGGAGGACAACATTTTGATACCAGTCAGGATCGTTGTGTCAATTTCAGTAGCCATGCCCATTGTCATCGACTTAAGAGCGGACCTATGAGGTTTCATCGCCTCTAATCGACGCATGACAGCATCAAACAAACGATCGCGTCGAGATTCTTCAGCTAGGGAAGGATCGTCTCCACTAAGTACGGCCCTGTCAAAACGCTCTATAATCTTTGACACTAACTCAGCACGGCAAGGAGCCACGGAATAGGCCTCTAAAAGAGATATGTCTGCGGCTTTTGCGATCTCTTCCATATTAACGCGAGGCCAAGGCTTACTGGCCGCGAGCTCAAGCGCCGCGTCAACCAACTTGTCTTCTGGCGATTTTTTAATTGTAGTTTTGCGCGCCATCTAAACCTCCTCAAACTTAAACACAGAAGATTTTTGCATTAATTAAAAGATATAGTCTTTCCTAATGGAGAAGCCACTATCGTGAAAACTAATTCGCCTATTTTCAATATATTAAATATCGACCATGTCGTAGTCCTGTCGCATAACGTGAAGAAATCACTGCAATTTTATTGTGATGTGCTAGGGATGGTAGAAGTTAGAAGAGTAGATACTGTTGGCTTAATCCAACTACGCGCTGGTGTCTCTATGATCGACATTTTACCTGCACGACCTAATGACAATGGGCGCAACATTGATCACTTTGCTCTTCGGATAGATCCCTGGGAACCAGAAAAAATAACAAATCACCTGAAATCTGCAGGGTATACTCCTGGTCCTCCGGCTCTTCGCGTAGGGGCAGAGGGAAATGGATGGTCAATCTACGTCCAAGACCCGGATGGAATTACCGTCGAACTCAAAGGCCCGCCTATTTAGAAGCCGGCCGTTGACCAGGATCAACACCAGCGGCAAAGTTTCTGAAATCTTAAAGGAAAAAGTTCTTATGCCTAAGCTAAGACATATTGCGATCACCGCCCCCAATTTAGAGGAGGCAGCAGCCTTCTACGAAAAGACGTTCCATATGACCCGTGCAATGGAATCAGATATTGCAATACTTTTAACCGATGGTGTGATGAGCCTCGCAATATTGAAGTTTAAAACTGATCAACAGGCAGGGGATGAACGGGGCAAAGACTTCCATGGCCTTCATCACATTGGTTTTGTCGATGATGATCTTGAAGGGATGACAAAGACAATCGAAACTAACGGTGGCAGTTACCACATGCGGTTACCAGACTCTCCTGAAGGAGCAACCGAGGTTAAATTTCGCGATCCAAATGGCGTTGTTTTCGACATAGTCGATACTGGCTATGCAAGTAGAGCATGGGGTTTAAAGACGTAAAAAATCACCCACATAAACAACATCTCAATAATGTTTTAGGCAATACAGTTCTATGAATGACACGCCAATTACTGGCCTAAGGCTTGGGTTTGATAACTCCTATGCCGCTAGCCTGGATGGTTTCTATACTCCCTGGGAGGCCGACAGGGCCCCAAACCCAACACTCATTCATTTCAATAAAAAGTTGGCATTAGACCTTGGTCTTGATCCAAATGTATTAGCAGCGGAACGTGGGGCTGCAATATTTTCAGGCAATGTAATACCGACCGATGCCTCGCCAATAGCGCAGGTGTATGCCGGTCACCAATTTGGCGCTTTTTCTCCGCAACTAGGTGATGGCAGAGCTTTGCTGTTAGGCGAGCTGGTGGATACTAAAGGAACACGACGAGATATTCAGTTGAAGGGCTCTGGAAGAACCCCTTACTCACGTGGAGGGGATGGCAAGGCTGCCATGGGGCCAGTTTTACGAGAGTATCTTATTGCTGAAGCAATGCATGCGCTCGGAGTACCCACAACACGAGCATTAGCCGCAGTCACGACAGGGGAGTTGATCTATCGAGAAAAACCTCTCCCTGGCGCAATACTCACACGTGTTGCAAAAAGTCACATTCGAGTTGGTACATTTCAATTTTTTGCAGCAAGGGGGGAACATGATCGTGTTCGCCAACTAGCGGACTATGTAATACAACGCCATTATCCAGGTATAACCACAAATCCTGAGCCTTACCTGGAACTTTTTCGTGCCATCGCCGATCGCCAAGCAAAACTAATAGCTAAGTGGATGGGCATAGGTTTCATTCATGGAGTTATGAATACCGATAATATGGCGATATCCGGAGAAACTATTGATTACGGCCCCTGCGCGTTTATGGATACTTTTGCCCCCAACACATTCTTCAGCTCAATTGATTCTCACGGTCGTTATGCTTACGGAGCGCAACCATCGATTGCTCAGTGGAATCTGACTCGATTTGCTGAGACCCTGATATCAATCGTTGATGGCGATCAAGACAAGGCTGTTGGAAAATTAACGGAAGAAGTCAAAAATTTTCGAACCACCTATATGGATTATTGGTTGCAGGAAATGCGTGGCAAGCTTGGGCTTCAAACGGAACAGTCTGGCGACTTGGATCTTATCACAGATCTATTTCAACTTATGGCTGATCAAAAGGCCGACTTTACTTCGACCTTTAGAAGTTTGGCGAACCTTGCTGCAGACAATACCGCAGATGAAAACACAGTTTTAACCCCGTGGCTGCCGCGCTGGCTGCAGCGCTTATCAGTGGAAGGAAGAAATCCTTCAGAAATCACTAAATATCTTCTTGAGGTTAATCCAGCTTACATTCCAAGAAACCACAAGGTCGAAGAGGCTCTGGAGAAAGCGACTAACGAAAACGACCTAGTCCCATTCTTTAATCTTCTTGATGTCGTTACCGAACCTTACAATGAGAAACCCAACCTCAAAGCGTACTTGGAACCCGCCCCACCGGAAACAGCTCCCTACAGAACCTTTTGCGGTACTTAATAATTACCAGCGAACTAATGATGCACCCCAGGTAAAACCACCGCCCATTGCCTCTAAAAGAAGCAGGTCCCCTCGTTTAATTCGACCATCTTTTAAGGCCTCATCTAGTGCTAATGGCACAGATGCCGCCGAAGTATTCGCGTGCCGATCAACCGTTACAATCACCTTTTCTTCAGGCATCTTTAATTTTTTACCTGCTCCATTGATTATACGGAGGTTAGCCTGATGAGGAACCAGCCAATCAATTGCATCCGCAGAAAGACCATTTGCATCAAGCGCTTCTATGACCACACTGGATAAATTTGCGACAGCATGTTTAAAAACTTCACGGCCCTGCATTCGCAAATAGCCAACTGTTTGAGTAGACGAAGGCCCACCATCAACATACAGCATATCTTTATAACGACCGTCAGAATGCAAATGCGTTGAGAGGATGCCGCGATCTTCAGCCCCCTCACCTTCACCTGCTTGCAAAACTAAGGCGCCGGCACCGTCACCAAAAAGAACACATGTTGTGCGGTCTTCCCAATCGAGAATACGCGAGAAAGTTTCAGCACCAATCACTAGCGCATTCGTAGCCTGACCTGCACGAATGAAATTATCAGCGGTAGCCAGCGCGTATATGAACCCGGAACACACTGCCTGCACATCGAATGCAGCCCCCCGCTCCATTCCGATTGCCGCTTGAACAGTAGTCGCCGTGGATGGAAATGTATTATCTGGTGTTGCTGTTGCTAACACGATTAAGTCGACGTCTTTACCTTCAATTCCAGCATCAGCGAGCGCAAGATTTGCTGCAGCGATCGCAAGATCAGATGTTTTTTCTCCATCTGCAGCCATATATCGCTGTTTAATCCCTGTGCGAGCTTGGATCCACTCATCAGACGTATCTACCAACGCAGCTAGATCTGCGTTAGTGACCACCTTCTCTGGAAGATAAGCCCCTGAGCCAATTGCTATTGATCGTGGTGCCATTAAACCCGCCGAATTTTCACAAAGATTCCGATCCGCTTCGGAGCTCGCCAGTCTGCAACCGCTCGAACTCGGCCCGCACGCTCCCAAGAAAGCCATATCTCGACATGTCTACGGCGACCCCAACAGCATTTGCGAACCCAAATGCGTCTGAGCCACCGTGACTCTTTACCGCTATACCATTCAAACCCAGGAACACTGCGCCGTTATATTTTCTTGGATCTAGATGGTTACGCAGCCTTTTCAGCGCGGACCTAGCGAATAGATAGCCAATTGCTGCCATAGGAGATGATCTAAAGGTTCGTCGCATGAAATGTCCAAATAAACGGGCTGTTCCCTCAGCAGTTTTTAAAGCTACGTTTCCTGAAAACCCATCGGTTACCACGACGTCGACTTTGCCACTTATTATATCGTCGCCTTCGATAAACCCCTCAAATTTTAGAGGAAGCTGCCCCTCTAAATTGCGGAGCATTGCTGCAGCTGTCTTGATTTGGTCCGATCCTTTAAGTTCCTCGGCACCAACATTTAAAAGCCCGACTGTAGGAGTTTCGATAGCCAATGATGCTCGGGCAAATAACGCTCCTAAAATTGCAAACTGGAAGAGGTTATCTGCGTCACACTCAAGGTTTGCTCCTAGGTCAAGCATAACCGTCTCACCTTTAGAAGTCGGCAATATGCTTGCCATCGCCGGTCTATCGATACCTGTCGGTGTTCGAAGCAAAAATTTTGAAATAGCCATTAAGGCGCCAGTATTTCCTGCAGATACAGCAGCTTGGGCTTCTCCTTGCTTAACAGCTTCCAAAGCGCTCCACATGCTACTACCCTTGCCATTGCGAAGCGCCTGCGATGGCTTAGCGTCTGCTGAAATTACGGATGAAGCCTCTCGCAGCTCTACTGCCTCAGACAAAACCTTATCCTTGGCAACAAGCTTTGTTAGTGTCTCTCCCGCACCAAAAACTAAAAAACGAACATCAGGAAACCGCTCAAGCGCAATGGCAGCCCCGCGAATAACAATTTCCGGAGCTTTATCGCCACCCATTGCATCTAGGGCTATCGTTGGCCCATTAGCTACCATCAGCTTTTCCAAAATGTTTCCGAGAATGAAATTCTAAACATCAAATGAATCCCTACAAGCTTCAATGTAGCGGGAACAGCGTCTCAACGCACATAAATTAATAAACTAACCTATTTTGCCTTTTTCTGTGCAAGCAAATCACCAAGGCCTGCAAAAGGTCGTTGTGTTTTGGTGATAATCTCATCACCAGCAGCTAATGAAGCATCTGGAGCACGGGGGTAAGGATTAAGAGCCAAGACGAGATGCTGCAATGCTAACTCACCTACATCGATGCTATCTTGATCTAGGAGGGTAACCTCATACTCATCCGGATCGATAAGTAAATTTTCACTTTGGTCGGTGGCTTGCTCTGGGGACGTAGTAAAATATTCGTCAAAAACGCCCTCAGTAGTTTCGATGAAATTTTCAAGCGTGATAATGCAGGTGCGCTCTGCGTTAAGTTTAATGTTCCCCGAAACTTGATAGATATCCCCGATGACCGTTCTCTGAAGCTCTGCATCCAGTACTAGAGAAAAAATTTTCCCAACACCCAAACGGGTTTTAATTTCTGACAGCTCTTGCCCCGAGGCTTCATGCCTAATATGCACTGGCTCTGCCGCAGCAAGTCCTAGCGATACTGTCAAAGGCAATTCATTCATGCTCTAGCCTTCCCAGACAACAAACCCTGATCGTCAACCGCCTCCCATGCCAATCCTATTTGGCGCACTTCGTGGGTTGCAGAGTCAATAATTTCAGCACCCTCTGGCAAACCTTCCTTATAAAGATTGCGTTCGAGGATCTCCTTGATAGCGTCGTTTGAGATATCCGACGAGAAAATTACGCGGTAGGCAGCAATTCTGCCATACAAACGCTCAGTTAAAGCCTGCACTCTTCTTCCAACACCAAGATCTCCTGCACCCAAGTCTCGCAGACTGGCATCCATATCGGCAACAAAAGCCTCAGCAACTCGTCGGCGAAGCGCCTGTACATCTTCACAGCCTTGTTCTAGCCGCAACCAAAGTGCTGCTAGTTCAAGAGCTAAAGCTTCAAATCGTGCTTCTGATGTTTCTGGCAGACCTAGTAAACGCAGCTGCTCAGCAGATGTTGCTTTGAGAGCAGTATCCCGATAGAGCTGCCAAGCAGTATCACTCTTTCGCGTAACTCGTGCTTCCCACCAAGCTTTAATACTTCTCATTGCTCGACACCCACTCCTCGAGTATGGAATATGTCCATGAAAAAACTTTTTTCCAGCTTAATCATCCTAGGCACGCTTTCTGTGTCTGCTTGTACAGATGTGGTGTCAACTCACGGCCATGTTCTTCAGAGGGCTACTCTTGACGATGTACGCCCCGGCGTAGCCACAAAACAAGACATTCAAAACAAACTAGGACATCCCACCTCCACCGGCGCCTTTGATGCGAGCGTTTGGTATTACATCAGTCAGGTCCGGATACGCCGTTCCTTTTTTAACCCAGTAACCGCCCAACAGCGGGTTCTAGTGATGCGTTTCGATAATAACGACATCCTTGAAAAGATCAGTATGCTGGATGAAGAAGAGAGCCAAGAGGTCACCTTAGTTTCCCGACAAACACCCACAGCTGGCCATAAATTATCTATTCTTGAACAACTTCTCGGAAATGTTGGTCGTTTTGTGAAGAAAGAATAAAGTCGATCCGCCTATATAAAATAAACGGGACTCAGTGAGCCCCGTTCATGAAATGCATAACTACCTCCGAGAGCCAATGCTAAAATGCTAATTGCGCAGTCTAACTCTCGGAGGTTTGTTATTTTCCATAAGCGGTCACAACCCACCGCTTGGATGTTTAAGGTAGAAAGATGAACTTCAGAATAAACAGTCCTGCTAGCACCAACACCGCAGGGCTAGCCTCGCTGAATTTTCCACTGGCGATCTTAATTATTCCATAAAGGGTAAATCCAATTGCAATCCCATGTGCGATTGAAAAGGTCAGAGGCATTGCTATGGCCGTGACCACAGCGGGAGCTGCTTCGGTAACATCCTCCCACTCCACATCAGCAATGCTGCCCGCCATCAGACAAGCAACGTATAATAAAGCGGGAGCTGTTGCGTAACCTGGAATAGATTGAGCAAGTGGCGCAAAGAAAAGTGCCAGCAAGAAGAGAGCCGCTACAGTAACAGCCGTAAGTCCAGTTCGACCTCCAGCGTCAATACCAGCTACACTTTCGATGTAGGAAGTTGTGGTTGAAGTGCCTAAGCCAGCACCTACGACCGTTGCGGTAGAATCAGCGGTAAGAGCACGACCAAGTCGCGGCAGTTTTCCTTCTGAGTCTAGTAGTTTTGCCCGATGGGCTGAACCCACCAGCGTTCCTGCAGTGTCAAAAAGGTCAACAAACAGAAAGGCAAAAACAATGCCTATCATACCGCCCGTCAGAGCAGCTGAAATATCCATCTGCATGAATGTTGGAGCGATAGCAGGAGGAGCAGAGACAATACCCTTGAATTCACTGACCCCAAGAACGATACCAATGACGGTTACTACTAAGATTCCAATAATCACGGCACCAGGAATTTTTCGAGCAGCTAGCGCAACAATAAGAACAAATCCAATTGCAGCCAGAAGCGCCTCAGTTTTTCCCAAGTCGCCTAGTGTCACGAGCGTAGCAGGATGATCAACGACAACACCTGCATTTTTAAGAGCAATAATCGCTAAGAAAAGACCAATTCCTGCCGCAATCGCCATTTTCATACTGCGAGGGATTGCATTGATAATCCATTCCCGCACTGGCAGAACAGAAAGTAAGAGGAATATGACACCAGAAACAAAGACAGCTCCTAAAGCTGCTTGCCACGTGTGGCCCATCCCAAGCACCACTCCGTAAGCAAAAAAGGCGTTTAGCCCCATACCTGGTGCAAGCGCTATCGGATAATTCGCTGCAAAACCCATAATTGCACAACCGATTGCCGCGGCTAAACAGGTTGCGACAAATACAGCGCCGAAGTCCATTCCTGCATCAGACAAAATTGCAGGATTAACGAATGTTATATAGGCCATGGTAAGAAACGTTGTCAGACCCGCTATTATCTCTGAGCGGAGAGTGACACCATGCTGCCGAAGGGCGAAAAGCTTCTCTATCAAGTTTCCATTCCTTTCAGTCAAAGATGACGAAACACAACATTGTGTTAGATCATTTAGCAAAATGTCAATATTTAGTAAGCTTTCACTATTTTCGGCATAAATAAAATAAATCTTTTTTATTTTTTCAGTAAAAACACAGACCTAGCACTTCAATATTTTGATACGCTACGACTAACATTCAGCCATAATTTAATGCTAATTTTTGCACGTGCGAACAATCCTTGGAAAAGGAGTTTCAACTTATGCGGTTTGATGATCGGACATTTATAATTACAGGTGCCTCCTCAGGCATAGGAGCAGCAACAGCAAGGCAAGCGCTCAATGAGGGTGCTGCTGTAGTTGCTGTAGATACAAACCCCAATGGGCTAGTTGAACTAAAAGAGCACGCTCCAGATCGTGTCCAGATCCTCGTTGGAGATGTTTCTGAAGCTGCGATTGCAAAAAATGGTGTTGAACTTGCACAAAATTTTAACAAACCACTCAAAGGTTTGGTTACAGCAGCAGGTATAAGTGCGAGCGGCACATCTATCAGCGAATTCTCTGATCAAAAATGGGACGAAATTTTTCGGATCAATGTCCGAGGGTCATGGACATGGCTCAAAGCCGCCTTACCTGCATTTGAGAAAACTGGAGGTGGCAGTGTTGTTTTCCTCGCGTCCCAACTGGCCTTTGGAGGAGGCAAATTGAATGCCGCTTACATTGCTTCAAAAGGCGCAATTGTTTCGCTTACTAAAACAGCAGCGTTTGAACTTGCAGAGCAAGGAGTACGCGTGAACGCAGTTGCACCCGGAGCAATCGACACACCATTGCTTCGCAGGGGAATGCAAAACCAAACAAACCCTGATGCTGCAATTTCATATTCTCAAAACCGCCACGCAATGAAACGCTTTGGTGAAGTGAACGAAATTGCAAGCCCTATCCTTTACCTTCTTGGAGATGAAGCCAGTTTTATCACTGGCCACACCCTCCTAGCTGATGGCGGTTGGACAGCCAGCTAAGCTTGAAGACTTTAAATCTACAGCAGATCTGTCCTACCCGAGAATAGACATCTTTTTGATATCTTTAACTACGTCCAAAAACTCGTTCAAAGATTAAATCCACATGTGCAAGCTGGCGCGCAGGATCAAAAGCTGCTTCGAGGTCCTTGTCTGACACCTTTCCTGACACTTCTGGATCTGATTTTAAACGATCAAGGAAGTTGCCCCCATTTTTCCAAACCTCCATCGCGTTAGACTGCACCAAACGATAGGCATCTTCTCGACTTACACCGGCTTGAGTTAATGCCAACAAAACATGCTGTGAGAACGCTAGACCGCCCATACGGTCCATATTTTCTTGCATTCGATCTGGGTAGACGACTAATTTTTCAATCATTCCAGCCAAACGCATTAGTGCAAAATCTAGAGTCACTGTAGCATCGGGTGCAAACATACGCTCAACTGAGGAGTGGGAAATGTCTCTCTCATGCCAAAGTGCGACATTTTCCATTGCTGGAATGACCGCTGCGCGAACCACACGTGCTAGACCGGTTAAATTTTCTGATAGAACCGGATTGCGCTTATGCGGCATAGCAGAAGAGCCTTTTTGACCGGCGTGGAAAAATTCTTCCGCCTCCAAAACTTCGGTTCGTTGTAAATGTCTAACCTCGGTTGCAATTCTTTCAACACTACTTGCAATCACCCCGAGGGTGGCAAAAAACATGGCATGTCGGTCGCGGGGAATAACTTGAGTAGATACAGTTTCAGGTACAAGTCCCATTTTGGAGGCAACATGCGCTTCAACCCGAGGATCAATAGAGGCAAATGTCCCAACTGGGCCTGAAATAGCGCAAGTCGCAATCTCAGCCCGGCTTGCGGCCAGACGCTCTCTATTTCGCTTAAACTCAGCATAATGCCCAGCAAGCTTTAACCCAAACGTGGTAGGCTCCGCATGAATACCATGACTTCGACCGATGGTTATCGTTCGCTTATGCTGAAAAGCCTGCTTCTCGAGTGCTAAAAGGACTTTATCCAAGTCATCTAATAAAATATCTGTTGCTCGCATTAGCTGCACAGAAAGACACGTATCTAAAACGTCTGAGGACGTCATGCCTTGGTGTACAAAACGCGCTTCTGGCCCAACGTATTCCGCAAGATTAGTTAAAAAGGCGATAACATCGTGACGCGTCTCAGCCTCAATTGCGTCAATGCGGGCAACATCGAACTGACCGCGCTCCCAAACAGCTTTTGCAGCATCCTTCGGCACCACACCAAGCTCTGCTTGGGCGTCCATGGCGTGGGCTTCAATCTCAAACCAAATTTGAAACTTAGTTTCTGGCTCCCAGATAGAAGCCATTTCAGAACGAGTATATCTAGGGATCATAGGATGCGACTCCAAAAAAGCTGAAGAAAGGTTATCGCGGCCTGGCAACATATGGTCAACGCGACCGCTTATCCTAGCTTTTAGATTGACAATAACGGTAACTCGCCCCCACCTATATGGTTAGTATGTTAAGCGGAGTAGTTATGCGTCTTTTATCCTCTATCGCCCTGATAATTTTATTATCCACCTCTGGTGCCTCGGCTGATTATCAATCAGACCAAAGTGAAGTATGTGGTTATCTGCCTTACCGCCCTGCTGGTGAAGGTCGTTTTGGACCATCAAGAGAGGAAGCTCTGCCCGCAAAAATAGGAGGACAAGCCACATACGCATTGGCTCTTGACCTTTTGCGGCCAACTTTTCTTGCCGCAGAAGTCGCAGACGATCTTCTTGCTGGCCGTAGCATCGATGAAATTAAAGAATCGGCCGGTAGCGCTTTAAGTCTTGGTGAATACATGCTCCATTCAGCAAAACATTTTGGTGACCCACCGAAACAGACTGAAAACGCCGATTTTCGTCGCCAATTAGCAGAATCACGGTCTAAAAATTTTCATTCAGTCTACGTACTGTCAAAGACTAATTACGATGCAATTGTTCAGGAAATTATGAGTAAAAATGGTTTAAATACCAAAACACTTAGAGAAATATCTATGAGTTGGCGGCCCGCTTATGCTTTGTTGGCTAAGGCTCAAGCAGATGACAAACGAATAGAATTACTAGCCTCTGATTTGGATATTAATGGCGTTCTCGAAAAGGAGGCAGAGGTATGTCTGGCACACAGTGTCTACCTATTAGCCATGGATACCCCTGGAGCTATTGATAAAGCACAACGCTCAATAAAGCGCTGGGATGCACGCCCGTTAGTAAATGCCCGCACGTTACCCAAAGCCGCTCGAGCACCATTTTTTGATAGAGAAGACGTCGGAGATGAACTAGCGACTAAAGTTCTAAAAATAAATTCTCAAAGCATCTCCATCGAGGACTTTAAAGATCTTTCCAAACTTTACGCTGAGTTTGTTGATACATCCAAAGTGCTGCATAACGCCATGCTAGAAAAAGAAAAACGCAAATAGAAATTATCGATGTTGAAAGCCTGTTTTTTCTAGAAAAATAGGCTTTCCATCGACGTTAAGCACTTCAACGCCTACTTCCCCGACAATAGCCTCACCTATAATCGCCACAGAAATAGAATTAGCGTCCGCAACCTTCTTGATTGCTTCTCGATGTACAGGCGGTGCTGCAAAAACTATTTGATAGTCGTCTCCAGCTGAAACGGCCTGATTGAGGCTCCAGAAGCCCTGCCTGATTGCCTGTTTTGATGGATTGGACAGAGGTATCGAAGCCATATTTATTCTAAAACGAACCCTGGAAGCGGTTGAAATATGTCCAGCATCCGCAATCAAACCATCTGAGATATCCGCA
>VMCJ01000145.1 GCA_008081395.1 Rhodospirillales bacterium
CGAGAGCTTATGCAACTTGTCGGCTTAGATGACCGGCATCTCTCTCGTTATCCGCATAGTTTTTCTGGAGGCCAGCGACAGAGGATTGGCATTGCCCGTGCCCTCGCATTGAAGCCTGAACTTTTGCTGTGTGATGAGCCAGTTTCTGCGCTTGATGTATCAGTACAAGCTCAAATCTTAAATTTATTAAAAGACTTACAAGATAAATTAGGCCTGACGTATCTGTTTGTTTCACATAACCTTGCGGTCGTGGATTATATGGCGGACCGCATTGCCGTAATGTGTGCTGGACGTCTTGTAGAAATAGCAAGAAAAGAAGATCTTTTTGCTGACCCGCGTCACCCATACACACAAGGCCTTCTAGCTGCCGTACCCGAACCAAACTTGGACCGCCCTCTCGATTTTTCCAAACTTATGGATGAGCGCGCTTCAGAGCCACAAAATTGGGCTGAGCCGTATCGGTTAAGCCCTGGTCAGTCCGCTCGTATGCACCAGCATGCGCCAGGACATTTTGTTCGTGTGGCGGCAACTGCTTTGGAGGGCGTTTAACTTCCATGCGTCTGTTAGTTTTCACTCTACTTGGTTTTTGTGCGGTTGCATCAGCAACCTTTTCTGATGCTTTGGAGCTCCAGGAAGCAGACTATTTCTCCGCCTCAGTAACAAAAGGAATTTTGCCTCCAATTGCCAACCGCATCCCTTCGGACCCTGCGGTTGCAACGTTTGAAGGTGAAGGTACATCAATCGGAATGTCAGGCGGCACAATCCGCATTCTCATGGCTAAGGCCAAAGAAGTTAGGCAGATGGTGGTTTACGGTTATGCCCGCTTAATTGGCTACGATAGCAAGCTCGTTTTGAGAGCAGATATTCTGAAGAAGTTCAATGTCGAAAAAGGGCGAATATTCACTCTCACCCTAAGGGAAGGCCACAGATGGTCAAATGGGGACCGATTCACCACTGAGGATTTTCGCTATTGGTGGGAGGATATGGCTAACAATAAAGAGCTTTTTCCAGCAGGTCCGCCAGTGCAAATGTTGGTCGATGGAGCTTTGCCAACTGTAGAAATAATTTCAGAGACCGAAATTCGTTTTGCTTGGGAACATCCAAACCCAGAGTTTATTCCCGCCTTAGCTAAAGCATCGCCTCTTTATATTTATGCGCCCAGCGCATACCTCAAAAAATTCCATCCCAAGTATCAAGAAGCAGACAAGCTGGCTCAGATGGTGGCGGCGGAGAACAGACAGAATTGGGCGTCGTTGCACAATCGAAAAGATAATTCTTACAAGAATGATAACCCAGACCTACCGACACTGCAGCCTTGGGTCATTCAAACAGCTCCGCCAGCAGAGCGTTACATTTTCTCGAGGAACCCTTTCTATCATCGAGTGGACACTAATGGGTTCCAACTTCCTTATATTGATGAAGTGCACATGGACATTGTTGCTGGGAAACTTATACCGGCAAAGGCTGGAAGTGGAGAGGTAGATCTGCAGGGACGTTATCTTAATTTCAACGATACGCCGTTCCTAAAACAAAATGAGGAAAAATATGGCTTCGTAACGCACCTGTGGCGCACTGGTAAGGGCTCTCAACTCACTTTGTATCCTAATCTCAATATCGAGGATCGCGAGTGGCGCGATCTATTCCGTGATGTAAAGTTTAGGCGCGCACTTTCTCTCGCTACTAATAGAGAAGAAATTAACGAGGTAGTTTATTTTGGCCTCGGGTTACCGCAAAATAATTCCCTCCTGCCCGGCAGTCCGATTTATGATCGAAAATCAGCTTATGCCTACGCTGAATTTGACATTGAAAATGCAAATGCGCTGTTGGATGAAATTGGCCTTAAATTAGGGCCTGGCGGTATCCGTCTCCTTCCTGATGGCCGTAAAGCGGAAATAATTATTGAAACGGCGGGTGAGAGTACGGAAGAGACAGACGTGCTTCAGCTTATTCATGACTCCTGGCTTCGTGCAGGCATTAAGGTTTACACAAAGCCACTTCAGCGCGAAGTGTTAAGAAATCGTGTATTTTCCGGACAAACCCAGATGGCTATTTGGTCGGGCTTGCAAAATGGTCTTGCAAGTCCGGAAATGAGCCCTGCTGAATTAGCTCCAACATCTCAACAACAACTGCAATGGCCAATGTGGGGTCAGTATCTAGAAACTAAAGGCGCAGCGGGGCAGGCGGTCGATCTTTCAGCGGCTGAACTGCAACTTGAGCGTTATTTTGCTTGGCGGGTGGCTGCATCTTTTGAAGCAAAGAAAAAAATCTGGTCTGATATGGTCCGAACGTACAATGATCAGGTGTTTACCATTGGATTGATTTCTGGGGCATTGCAGCCAATCGTTGCTAATGCGCGTCTTAGAAACTTGCCTGCAGAGGGGTATTACAACTGGGATCCAGGGGCGCATTTTGGTTCATATCGTCCAGATACATTTTGGCTGTCACTGAGTAAAACGGACGGGTGATATGCTAAAATATATAGCCTACCGATTAATGGTCATGATCCCGACACTTCTCGCAATAAGTGTGCTCGTTTTTGTCATCATCCAACTTCCTCCGGGTGATTTTTTGACAACCCAAATTGCCGAGCTTCAAGCGCAGGGCCAAGACACTAACTCAGCTAAAATTGAATTTTTGCGAGAGCAGTATGGTCTTAATAAGCCACTCTGGGAGCAGTATGCCATTTGGCTTTTAGGCATGCTGCAAGGGGACTTTGGGTATTCTTTTGAGTACGATCTTCCAGTTTCAGAGGTAGTTGGAGATCGGCTGTTTTTATCCTTTGTGTTATCTTTTGCTACGATAATATTTACTTGGGCAATGGCGTTCCCCATTGGGGTTTATTCTGCGGTCAATCAATACAGTCCCGGAGACCATGCTCTAACTTTTATTGGTTTTTTGGGTTTAGCTACACCAAATTTTTTACTTGCTCTTGTCATGATGTATTTGGCAAAGGCTCACTTTGGCATATCCATCGGCGGTTTAATGGACCCTGAGTATATCGATCAGCCTTTCAGTTATGGAAAATTTATTTCAGTGCTAGAGCACTTATGGGTTCCAGTTATTGTAATAGGCACTTCAGGTACGGCAGGTATGATCCGTCGCCTGAGAGCAAATCTATTAGACGAACTTCAAAAGCAGTATGTGACAACTGCTCGCGCGAAGGGTTTAACGCCAACGCGCGCCCTTATTAAATATCCCCTTAGAATGGCCTTGAACCCATTTATTGCAGATATTGGTAATCTCCTGCCGCAAGTGGTGTCCGGTGCAGCCGTCGTTTCAATGGTACTTTCCTTACCAACAACTGGGCCAATGCTAATTGAGGCACTGCAAAGCCAAGATATGTATCTTGCTGGCTCCTTTCTCATGTTTCTTGCGATGCTTACGGTGGTTGGAGTTTTAATCTCTGACATTGCCTTGGCAGCCCTTGATCCGCGCATCAGGTTAGGTGCTGGGAACGACAAATGACTAAAGTTCCTACCTCAACAGACCGGCTTGAACATTATGTCTCAAAAGAACCATTTGATCCCTACTCAGTTGAAGTACTCACGCCGGAGCAGGAGCGATATTATCTTGCAACGCAGTGGCAACTTATATGGTGGAAGCTTAAACGTCATAAATTAGCAGTAGTTTCGGGAGTCTTCCTGCTGCTGATGTATTTTATGGCTTTCATTGCGGAGACTGTTGCGCCATACGCACTGGAAACCAGAAATACCCAAGCGCTATTCGCTCCACCACAGGAGATACATTTTTTTCACGAAGGGGAATTCTTGGGCCCATTCGTATATGCCTACAATAAAGAGCTTGATTTAAAAAAAATGCAGCGGATTTATTCTGAGGATAAATCGCGGCCGCAGCCAATCCGTTTTTTTTGCTCAGGTGACGAATACAGTTATTTTGGTCTTTTTAAAGCCTCGTTTCACTTTGTGTGCCCAGCAAAAGATGGAAATTTATTCCTCCTTGGTACTGACCGATTGGGGCGCGATGTCTTTAGTCGTATTATTTATGGGGCTCGTATTTCTCTAACAGTTGGTCTCTTTGGTATCATTATTAGCTTTGCAATAGGCATAACGTTGGGAGGTTTAGCTGGCTATTACGGTGGGTGGGTCGATAGCTCAGTACAGCGGATGATTGAGGTGGTTAGGTCATTCCCCGAATTGCCCTTATGGATGGCCTTATCTGCAGCACTACCAATCACCTGGTCTCCTATTCTGATTTATTTTGGTATCACTATTATTTTAGGGCTCTTAGATTGGACGGGCTTAGCTCGCGCTGTTAGGTCAAAACTTTTGGCGCTTCGTGAAGAAGATTTTTGCCAAGCAGCACAACTTATGGGGGCTTCACCTAGTCGTGTGATTGGGAGGCATCTGCTTCCAAGTTTCTCTAGCCATTTGATCGCGTCTGCCACTCTTTCGGTGCCGAGTATGATTTTAGGAGAGACGGCGCTTTCATTTTTGGGCCTTGGTCTTCGGCCTCCGATTACGTCCTGGGGAGTGCTTTTGGCAGAAGCCCAGAATATTAATGTAGTTGCACTGTATCCATGGCTTATGCTTCCTGTTGTTCCCGTGATTTTAACAATTTTAGCTTTCAACTTCCTTGGAGATGGGCTGCGTGATGCGGCGGATCCTTACAAGTAGGTTAGAACTTATTCGAAATTTACCACCGAATTGGAGGACCTATGCGCGTTATTTCCAATCCAGCTGAATTTAAAGACCTTATTGGTCAAGAATTGGGTGTAAGTGACTGGGTGGATGTTACCCAAGAACGTATCAATACTTTTGCTGAGGCTACGGGTGACTTTCAATGGATCCACCTCGATGAGGCAAGGGCTCAAAAGGAATTGCCTACTAAATCAACAATTGCCCATGGATTTTTAACCTTATCGATGGTTGCTGGACTGCCAGTTTTTACAGTCGAAAAAATGACAAACGCCATAAACTACGGCTGTAACAAGGTAAGATTCACTAACATGGTTCCCGCAGGTTCACGCGTTCGATTGCGTCAAAGTCTTCAGGCGGCCGATGATATGCCAAACAATGGCGTACGAATAATAGCGGAGAGTGTAATTGAAATTGAAGGACAAGATCGTCCTGCAATGGTCGCAGAGACCGTCGTGATTTACTACTCTTGAAGCGCGCCATAGTAACCGGTGGCGTGGGTCTTATTGGCAGTGGGATCGTTAATGTATTGCGCAAAGCTGGTTGGCAGGTGTGTGCATTTGACTTGAATTCTAAATCTCATGACCAGTCTTCGATAGCTTGTGACGTAGCCGATGAAGTCTCAGTTAGATCTGCATTTGAAAGGCTTAGTTGGGATAGTCTAGATCTTTTAGTGAATTGCGCAGGGCGCAAAGGCGCCCATATGGGTCCAATTGAGGATCTTGCTCTTTCAGATTGGCAGAGTTTTATCGATAGTCATCTGACTGGTGCGTTTCTGATGACCCGCGCCGCTGTGCCACTAATGAATGAAAATAGTTCTATCATAAATATTACATCCACCAGGGCGTTTATGTCTGAGGCTAATACAGAAGCCTACGCGGCAGCTAAGGGAGGACTTGTCGCTTTAACCCATGCCCTTGCAATTAGCTTGGGACCTCAAATTCGATGTAACGCTATTGCTCCAGGTTGGATCTCAGACGCTCAAGGTTTAACACAAGCGGACCATAAGCAGCATCCAGTTGGTCGTGTAGGACAGGTGACCGATATAGCTAATTCTGTTGTATATCTAGCTGGAGCGGATTTTGTGACTGGTGAGACCATTATTGTAGATGGTGGCATGTCTCGGAAAATGATTTACTGTGAATGAAAACTACTTGTCTCTGATTACCTGTAGTAGAGATTTCTTAGCATTACACTTGATGTTTAAAAACTGTTCTCACCGTTCCGTAAATTAATCTTAGCTTTGTGAGGCAAAAATGAAGTGCACAAATGGCTGGCCTATTCTGGTGGTTGTAGGTGCCGCCGCTCTAGCAGTTTTGATAGCAAACGGTATTCGCGTTTCGATACCGCTTTATCAAGTTCCGATGTTGTCAGACGTGGGTTGGGGTAGGGCAGAATTTGGCCTTGCGATAGCGGTTCAAGCACTGATGGTTGGAGTATTTGCACCAATTTTTGGCGGCTTAGCTGATAAGTTTGGTCCTTCCCGCGTAATTGTAGGAGGGGCACTGCTTTATGCATTGGGCCTCGTATTGATGTCATTAAGTTCCGATCCACTGAGCTTTACGCTGACAGCGGGGCTGATGGTTGGTATGGCTCAAGCGGGATGTGGACAAGCCATCGCCATGGGAGCAGTTGCTCAATTAGTGCCGGAGGAAAGACGTAGTTGGGCATTGGGTGTTGCTGTTATGGGTGGTTCTGCTGGGATGCTGTTAATTCTTCCAGTAGCCCAATTTTTTCTTGAAACTTTTGGCTGGTCGGGGGGGTACCTTATGTTGGGCCTTCTGACTTCAGTGGTTCTGTTAGCGGCTGTCCCATTGAGTGGCAGGCGCCAGGACAGTCTAACTATTGCTGCGGTCGCAAACTTAACCGTTCGTCAGGCGTTAACACAGGCTTTTCGCCACCGGTCTTATGTATTGTTGATCATTGGTTTCTTTGTTTGTGGTTTTCACGTGTCGTTTATCGGCACCCACCTTCCTGCATATGTAAGTGATCTAGGCTTGCGGGAAGGAACTGGAGCGCACGCTCTGATGTTAGTGGGGGTGGTGAACATATTGGGAGCCTATCTTGCAGGAGTGCTTGGCGGAAAGACAGATAAGCCCAGGTTGCTAACCTTTATTTATATTGGTCGCTTCTTTGCAATCTCTGGTCTTATGTTGGCTCCAGTTAGTGAGATCACAATCTATGCCTTTTGCGCTTTCATGGGTCTTTTTTGGCTTTCGACTGTTCCTCTGACTGGAGCAGTGGTGGCAAGTATGTTTGGTACCCAATACATGAGCATGCTTTTTGGCTTTGTATTTCTTGGGCACCAGGTAGGCGCTTTTACCGGGGTTTACCTTGGTGGTCTGGTTTTCGATTACACCGGGTCCTATGACGTGGTTTGGTGGATGGGAGCTGCTTTAGGAATTTTTGCCGCAATAATTCATTGGCCTATCAGTGAGGCCAAAGCTCCTGATCTAGTCCCAGCGCAATAACTTACTGGCTCCATACCCCGATAAATTACAGCAGGTGCAGGCAATCAGGCGCGCTGAACGTGAAATTATCGTCCGAGCATGAAATTCCAGCCATTTAGCTTTTTGATAATATAGTCTCTGAAATTTTTTCGGCCGTCATGATTGTGGGGAAATTGGTGTTTGCGCACGGCACAACAGGAAAAAGGCTGGCGTCGCACACGCGCAACCCTTCAACCCCTCGGACACGTCCTTCGCTATCTGTAACTGCCATGGGATCACTGTCCTCTCCCATCCGGCATGTGCAAGACGCGTGCCAGACACCCACCGTGGTTGTTTTGATAAAATTTTCTAACTGTGCTTCGTCTTGAAGGACATCCTGCATAGTTACACCTTCCATGACATGGGTATGCAGAAACCAACGGCGGAGTGGGGCAGGGCCATCCATGATTAAAGAGGCAATACGGGTCATAAATTTATTCTTGGTGGTTACGGCACTAATTTGACGAACCTTGTCACCCCAACTTGCAGGGAAGGGATCTGACGTAACCGCTCTCAATTCATCCATGGCGTAGATGGCAAACATCTTTCGAACGCCTTCTTTAAGTCTTTCAAGATCACGACTATCAGAGAGGAGATTGAAGGCGACGTCTGGTTCGGTTTGCCAATTGTTACCTTTAAGGCGGACATATCCGGTCTCTGAGTAAGTTTTATTAACAAAGAGAATTTTTGAGGCAATTTGTTCGCCGACTGCATGCCATCCGGATTTATGGGCAACCGCAACGAACATATCGCCTTGTGGAACACCAGGAAGCGATGAAGTATAGCGCAGCCCAACTAGTAAATGTCTGCCTGTAGCATTTGCGCCCTTGATGCGACGCGCATTAGGTTTGATGAAGGCGGCTAAGGCAACGGATGGGTGATCCATTAATTGATTGCCTACTCCTTCCAGCGGTTGCAGTACTTCAATTCCCAGATCTCTCAGATGTCCCGCAGGGCCAATACCCGCCCGCATGAGATGGGAGGGTGAGTGAATGGCGCCAGAAGACAAGATAACTTCTCGTCCCCGGAATTCCTGCTGTTTTCCTTCGACTATTGCAGAGACACCAACACACCGCCGTCCTTCGAATAGTAGTTGGGTAACGGATGTGCGCGTGGAGATTTCTAAATTTGGTCGTTTTCGCACATCAGCATTTAAATATCCTATTGCTGCTGAAACGCGTTTTTCATTGGCATTGGAGATCGTGATTGGAAAATAGCCATCCCTAAATTCACCATTTTGGTCAGGAAGGTAATCATATCCGGCGGCAGCAAATGCCGCAGCCACCGCTTTCCCGTGTCCACTCCATTGGTTTTCTGGGATACGGCGAACAGGAATATGGCCATCTTGACCATGCCATTCATCATCAAAATCAAGATCGTGTTCAATTTTTTTGAAAAATGGCAGCACGGAATCCCAATTCCAGCCTTTTGCGCCGCGGGCCTCCCATTCGTTGTAGTCTGATGGTGCCCCTCTATTCGCCATTTGGCCATTGATGGCAGAGCCTCCACCAAGAACGCGCGCTTGCTCATATTTTCTTAGAGGTGGCTTTGGCGCGTCAGGTTGGTTGTGCGCAATATTTTCGGTCGTAACCTGCAGGTCGTTCCAAATGAACCGGCTGTTCAAATAGGCGCGACCTGGGTAGCTATCCAAAATTTCTTCTGGTTCCGCTCCTGGAGGAGTGTCCTCACCTGCCTCCAGCAACAAAACCTTAATGTTGCTTCGAGCGGAGAGTCGATTTGCTAGTGTTGATCCTGCAGATCCACCCCCAACGATTATGTAGTCAAATTGCATAATCTATTTACTCCCATGTGCTGCGTCTCAGCATAATCGAAACACATGGACAACGAGAAGTGCTCAGCTGGCGCCTTTGCCGACGTCTTCTCCCCAGCGACGGACACTACCAGTCTCAATTCCAAAGAGATCGAGTGTTCGTCCAACGGTGTGCTCAACCATTTCGTCTAGATTTTTAGGACGCGCGTAGAAAGCTGGAACAGGGGGCATAACGATTGCCCCAGCTTCGGTTGCCGCAGCCATGCTTTTTATGTGTCCAAGATGAAGCGGGGTTTCACGTAAAAGGAGAATAACCCGCCTTCTTTCTTTTAGCGCAACGTCAGCGGCACGAGTGAGAAGACTTGTTGTTTGGCCGTAAGCAATTTCTGAGAGGCTGCGGATAGAGCAGGGAGCCACAACCATTCCCTCTGTTTTAAATGATCCTGATGAGATGGCTGCAGCTATGTCATCTGGACCGTAGACCTTAGTGGCTAAAGCCTTCACCTTGGAAACCTTTATATCCATTTCATAGGCCAGTGTGATTTCAGCCGACTTAGTCATCACTAAATGAGTTTCGACATCAGTGGTTTTTAGTATTTCAAGCAATTTTACGCCGTATATGACGCCGGAGGCGCCTGAGATTCCGACAATTATTCGTCTAGTCATGCTTCAGCCTCAAAGGCGACGAGTTCTACACCTTCCTCCACTTGATCGCCAATCGCACATTTCACGTTAGTTACAATGCCAACACTGGGGGCAGTTATTACATGCTCCATCTTCATGGCTTCTAAAGCGACCAGGGGGTCACCTTTCCTAACTTTTGTACCGGCTGTCACATGTACGCGCACAATTTTACCTGGCATGGGTGCTGAGAGAGAGCCCGCGCCTGCATCGATATTATTTGTGGTGCCAAAGGTTACAGGTTCCACACGCCATCGCTGCCCATCTAATCCCACGACTATAGTGTTTCCTGCCCGAGATACATAAGCTTGAAAGCTGCGCTCACCGCAACTGACAAACCACGCTCCCTGACTGTCCTTGGGCTTCATGTAGGAAAATGGCACCTCGCCTTTGTCTGTTATTAAAGCTTGACCTGCCTGCCGCCAGGCGATGGTCACATTTAAAACGTCTTCGCCGTTGCGGAATTGAAATAATTCTTCCAAGTCCTGGTTCATTCTAAAGCCGTCATTCTCGACCCACGGTCCCGGGGCAGCGAACGCGCGTGCTTTTTCTTGTTGCTCTTCAAGTATCAGTGCCAAAGCTGCTCCCAAGACATCAGTTGGCGTGGAGCCCGAGCTGCCAATCAAATCTGGCTCGTGCCGGTCGATAAAATGTGTGTCGAGATCGGCCTTTCTAAAAGCAGGGTGGCTTATCGTTTTAGTTAAGAAATCGATATTAGTGGAAACGCCGGATAATTCTGTTTTTGCGAGGGCTTCGGCCAGTTCCGCTGCAGCTAACTCCCTTGTTTCTCCCCAAGCAATCACTTTTGCAATCATAGGGTCATAATTGACGGTTATGACGTCACCAGGCTCTACCCCAGTATCAACCCGTACTCGTTTTGGATTTGTTGGAACTTTAAATGCATCAAGTCTTCCTGTCTGTGGAAGGAAGCCGCGTTCTGGATCTTCCGCATACAATCGAGCCTCTATTGCTGATCCAGAACAAGGAACCTCCTCTTGTTTCAGAGGAAGTTTTTCTCCTGATGCGACACGAAGTTGAAGCTCAATCAAGTCAAGACCAGTAATCATCTCTGTCACTGGGTGTTCGACTTGGATCCTTGTATTCATTTCGATGAAGTAAGGGCTACCATCCTCATCGACGAGAAATTCGCATGTTCCTGCCCCCAGGTAATTAATGGCTTTGGCGGCAGCTACCGCTGCATCCGTTAATTGTTTACGGGTTTCGTTGGAAAGGTTCGGAGCAGGTGCTTCCTCGATTACTTTTTGATGGCGCCGTTGAATTGAGCAATCACGCTCATGCAAATGAATTACATTGCCATAATTATCTGCCATAATTTGCACTTCTACGTGGCGTGGGCGGCCTAAATAACGTTCCAATAGTAATGTGCCATCACCAAATGCAGCTGTCGCTTCGCGTCTTGCAGCATCAATTGCAGGCATGAGGTCTTCTGAATTTTTGACAATGCGCATCCCTCGGCCTCCTCCGCCGGCTGATGCTTTTACTAAAACCGGAAAGCCAATTTTCTGAGCCTCTATTTCAAGCGTTTCATCAGCCTGATCTTCTCCGTGGTAACCAGGCGTAAGCGGCACCCCTGCTTTTCCCATTAATGCCTTTGCTCGTGCCTTGTCACCCATGGCGCGAATTGCTTCCGATGATGGGCCAACAAAAATGAGTCCGGCTGCTGCGCATGCTTCTGCAAAGGCAGCACGTTCTGAAAGAAAACCATATCCGGGATGGATGGCGTCAGCTTGTTCTGCTTTAGCGGCTTCTATTATTTTTTCGATGACAAGATAGCTTTGAGATGCGCTTGCAGGACCAATTAAACGTGCTGTGTCTGCCATCTTCACATGCATCGCATTGGCATCAGCTTCAGAATAGACCGCTACGGTTTGAATGCCCATTGCACGGGAAGTTCGAATTATGCGGCAGGCAATTTCGCCTCGGTTAGCGATTAAAAGGCGCTTTATCATCTTATTACATCCGGAAAACACCAAATCGGGTTTCCCCGATAGGTGCATTAAGGGCAGCGGAAAGGGCTAGGCCTAGGACCCTTCGGCTATCAGCCGGGTCTATGATCCCATCATCCCATATCCGCGCAGAGGCGTAATAAGGATGTCCTTGATCTTCATACTGCTGGCGTACAGGTGCTTTAAAAGCCTCTTCTTCTTCTGCGGACCATTCTTCACCACGTCGTTCTAAACCATCGCGGCGTACAGTTGCTAAAACACTCGCGGCTTGCTCTCCACCCATTACGGAGATGCGCGCATTAGGCCACATAAACAAGAAGCGTGGATCGTAGGAACGTCCACACATAGCGTAGTTTCCAGCCCCAAAACTTCCGCCCATTATTAATGTAAGTTTTGGAACATTCGCTGTAGCCACTGCGGTCACCATTTTCGCGCCGTCTTTCGCGATACCGCCAGCTTCATATTTTTGGCCGACCATGAAGCCTGTGATGTTTTGTAAGAAAATTAGAGGGATGCCACGCTGCCCACAAAGTTCAATGAAATGTGCACCTTTCAATGCACTCTCTGAAAAAAGTATTCCATTGTTTGCAATAATTCCGACAGGAATGCCGTATAGACGAGCAAAGCCGGTCACAAGCGTTGTGCCGTATAGGGCTTTAAATTCATCAAACTCACTTCCATCGGCGAGACGCGCAATTACTTCTCTTGGGTCGTAGGGCTGGCGAAGATCTGTTGGCACCACTCCAGAAAGTTCTGATGGAGAATAAAGCGGTTCTCTTGCAGCTTTAATGTCCAGCCCACTGGGTTTGACGATGTTGAGGTTTGAAATGATCCGTCTAACAATTGCTAGAGCATGATCATCATTGGCGGCATAGTGATCTACAACACCTGAACGGCGTGCATGTACGTCTGCCCCGCCAAGATCCTCTGCTGAAACGACTTCACCAGTTGCAGCCTTTACCAAAGGAGGTCCTCCTAAGAAGATGGTGCCCTGATTGCGAACAATTACAGATTCATCGCACATAGCCGGCACATACGCTCCACCCGCAGTACAAGAGCCCATTACGCAAGCTACTTGTGGTATGCCCTTTGAGGACATAACTGCTTGATTTCTGAAGCTGCGACCAAAGTGAAACCGGTCAGGAAACACTTCATCTTGCTCGGGTAGATTGGCACCACCACTGTCCACAAGGTAAACGCATGGCAGGTGGTTTTCGATTGCAATTTCTTGGGCGCGCAAGTGTTTTTTAACAGTCATAGCGTAGTAGGTGCCGCCTTTTACGGTCGCATCATTACAAATAATGACGCATTCTCGACCCATAATTCGGCCAATACCTGTAATTATTCCCGCACCCGGAGCCTCTCCATTGTACATCCCATCTGCTGCAAGTTGAGAAAATTCTAAAAACGCAGAACCAGGATCTGTGAGCCTACGTACTCGCTCTCTGGGTGCCAGCTTACCTCTTTCGAGGTGCCGCTGCATTGCGTTATCGCCGCCGCCTGCCGAAACATGTGCGACTTTGCTGCGTAAGTCTTCTACAAGGATAGCCATTTCATTGGCATTTTGGCGAAATGCTTTTGAACGGGGATTAATACTTGTCTCTAAGACCGCCATTGCGGTTAAACTCCTGAACCTTTTGCTCTGAAAGACCGTCGCTTGCTGAGGGGCTTGGGTCAAGGTCTATGGTATATCGAGGTGAGTTTATTCACCATATAATGGTCTCAGTTTTGGGAGTTTGATATGCAGTTAACTACCGTTGCCGAGGGACTTTGCTTCCCCGAGGGACCAATTGCCATGCAAGATGGCTCCATCATACTGGTGGAGATCGAAAGAGGAACGCTCAGCCGCGTGACGTCAGCTGGAGTAGTTGAAGTAATTGCAGAGTTAGGCGGAGGTCCTAATGGAGCTGCAATTGGTCCAGATGGCGCGGTATACGTCTGCAACAACGGAGGTCTTGCTTTTCACGTTGATGGTTTAGGTAATAAGCGACCAGTCGGTCAGGCAGATCATTACAAGGGCGGCAGTATACAACGGATTGACCTTAATACTGGTAGAGTTGACGTTCTCTATGAGAGTTGTGGAGAACATAAACTTTGTGGGCCAAACGACATTGTTTTTGATAAGCAGGGCGGTTTTTGGTTCACAGACTTAGGTAAAACACGTCACAGAGATTGGGATCGGTCAGGTCTCTATTACGCTACAATCGATGGAAAACACATTGAAGAAGTCGCATATCCCATAATTACAGCAAATGGTGTTGGCCTCTCCCCAGACGAACAAACGGTTTATGTTGCAGAGACCCAAACCGGTCGTCTTTGGGGGTTTGATATTGAGAGCCCGGGTAAATTAATTAAACGTGATTGGCCATCACCACACGGCGGTTTTTTAGTCGGGCAAACGCAAGGCTTTCGAAATTTTGATAGCCTTGCCGTAGATAGCCATGGAAATATATGCGTGGCAACTTTGATGGATGGCGGTATTACAGTGATCGCTCCCGATGGTTCCTCCATAGAGCATATTGCAATGGATGATCCCTACGTCACTAATATTTGCTTTGGCGGAGAGGACCTTAAAACGGCCTTCATAACACTTTCCTTTGCGGGGAAATTAGTGAGATGCGATTGGCCAAGAGCTGGCTTGCCTCTAAATTTTTTGAACCATTAATTTGTTACGAAGCCGTCAGCCAGATCATCCGAGTGACTATCATCTGTGCGCATTTTTGGCTGTCCCCATCCGCCGCCTCCGCCAGATGAAACTATAAACACGTCCCCCGACTTGACCGGTAAGCCAGTAGCTTTCGAGGGAAGGGGAAGCTCAATTCCGTTGCTTCCCTTTTGTCGATAGAAGTGAGGGTCTCCATCTGAGCCACCCAAAATACCGCGAGCCCCATGACGTTGGCCATCTCCAGCGGTATTAGCTACAGCATCTCCTAAGGTCTCAACTACCATTTCCATGTCCACACCCGTACCGCCTCGATGCTGACCCGCTCCCCCTGAATTTGGCCTAAATTCATGCCGACGAAAATGAAGAGGAAAGCGGGCTTCAGCCACTTCCACGCTGCCAAATTTTAGGCCCCCCGCTGAATGCCATTCACCTGCATTGTGCCAACCATCACCCCCAGGAGAGGCACCAGCTCCAGGTCGAGCGTGGAACATATGCCAAATAAAAGTTTTTCCGTTGCGAGGGTCTTCCCCTTTGATAGCAATGCGAAGTCGTCTACCCCATCCAGCCATTGCTTTGTCTGGACAGGCTTCGGATAAAGCGACAATGATTGCCTCGATAATTTCGTTTGAACAGTGACTGGTGCACATAGTTACAGGCAGTCCATCGTTTGACCAAACAATAGTGCCTTGTTTTGCAATAACACTCATCGGTCGAAATGCACCCGCATTTTTCGGAATAGTTGGATCGATCAGATAGGCAAGAGTTTGTGCGCAAGCTGACTGCATATTTGCGAATGAGGAATTAACGAAAGCGGTACTTTCAGGATCACTATCTGAAAGGTCTACCTCAACATTCGAACCTTGCACCGTCACTTTGGCACGAATTTTGATATTTTCACGGCCATGACCATCGTCATCTAGAGTAGCCTCGCCAAAATATTTTCCGTCTTTCCAAGTTTCTATTTCCGCGCGCGCACGAGCTTCTGCTCCATCCAAAATTTGTCTACAGGATTGAAGAACAATTTTTGCGCCAAATCCATCAACGAGTGCTTTTAATCTCCGCTCGCCAAGTTTGACAGACCCAATTTGAGCAGCCAGATCGCCCTTAAAGTCACGTGGGTGGCGCACATTTGCTGCAAGCATGTCGAGTAAATCTTGTTTTGGCTTACCTCGTTCCCAAAGCCGCAATGGCGGTATACGGAGTCCTTCGTGAAATATCTCGGTTGCTGAGGGGTTGTAGGCACCGTGGGTTGAACCACCTATATCTGAATGGTGAGCTCGGTTGATAGTCCAAAAGGCTACACTTCCTTCAATAAATACTGGTGCAAACACTGTGACATCTGGGAGGTGGCTGCCGTAGCCCAAATAGGGGTCATTCACGAGGAATAAATCACCTTCACTAACATCCTCGCCAAAGTAATCTCTTACAGCCTTTGCCGCCCATGGCATCGCCCCAACGTGCACGGGTATATGCTCGGCCTGGGCAACAAGTTGACAGTCACTATCGACCATAGCAGCAGAAAAATCCCGTGAGGAATTCAATATCTGAGAATAAGATGTTCGAAGCATCGCCTCGCCCATTTCTTCTACAATGGCAGTCAGCCGATGCTGGATTACAGATGTTGTGATTGGATCGACATTTGCGGGGTTAGGGGTCATTGCGTTCCTCAAGCTGTCCATCTTTGTGTTGCCGCTCCGGCAACCGTGATCCGGTGCATGCGACGGCGTTTGCCGGGATAGTCATTAATGGCATTATGCAGCACTAGACGGTTATCCCAAATGGCTAGTGTTTCAGGCTGCCAACGCAGGCGCGCTGTATTCTCCGGCTGAACCAGGTGTGTCTTCCAGAAGTCTAGGAGCGGTTTGCTTTCATCTTCGGTAAACCCTGCAAGCCTGATGCTGTGCAGGCCTACGTACAGAACTGGATCTCCTGTCTCAGGATGTTTTCGCACCACAGGATGTTTGATCAAGGTTTCGTCAGCTGTCGCCTCTTTGGTTCTCATCCCAGTTCCAAAATATCCGGCTGAGGTTTGGTTGCGTCCTGAAAGTTGTGCTGCAAAAGAACGATTTTCTGTTTCTAGTGTTTGGGCCAATTTTTGCATCGCGGGTGATAATGTTCGAAAGCCATTTCTCATGCAGGCAAAAAGGGTATCACCCCCAGTATCTGGCAGTTCTTTGGCATATAGACAGGTGTAATTCGCAGGTTTTGGAGTAAACATCTGGTCTGTGTGCCAGCCTGATCCAAAATTATGGAGATCTTCTTCTCTTTTTAAGATTTCCATGACTTCTGGTTGCTCTGGAAGGCCTTTTACATGTGGGTGGTAATGGATTTCTCCAAATTGCTTTACAAAGGAAAGCTGCTGGGCTGGTGACATAATTTGATTGCGAAATGCCAGCACTCCGTGTTGCCAAAGTGCTACCTTGATTGCGTTTAGTTGGGTATCTGTAAGTGGTGCCGAGATATCAATCTCAGTGACGTCTGCGCCGAGAGCGCCTGCTATTTGATCTACTTTCATGTATTCAGCTAGCCTTGAGTAATTCAGCTATTACTGCGCACTGCAATTTCACTTTTTGGGATGCCTTCCTATCTTGCTCCTGCCAAAAAGGCGGAAATACGCCGCCGTGTTTCAGGATGAGTTAGCCCTATCGAAATGCTATCTACAGCTGACAGCATAGCAGACCGCATGCTTGCATCTTCTGCATGAACAATGAAGTCTTTTGTGCGAGCGATAGCGTCTGGACTGCCTTTGAGTATATCTAAAATTGTCGCTTCAACATTTGTTTCCAAATCAGCCTTCGCTACTGCCCTTGTTATAATATGGCAGAGAGCTGCTTCCCGGCCGTCGATGCGACGCCCTGTAAGGATCAAATCCATTATTGCTTTCCTTGGAGCACCACGATTTAGAGCCATCACAATTGGGGAGGGTACTATCCCGTGCCGAACCTCTGGGTAGGCAAAGGAAGCATCATCTTCAGCAATAGCGATATCACACCAGCTTGCTAGAGTAGCCCCTGCACCAAAGGCATACTTTTCAACCACAGCTATGGTTGGCTTGCGACATAAATACAGTGCTTCATTGAGCATCCGTAGCCTGTGATAAGTTGCCTGGATTAAGGAAATGTCAGCATCTAATAAAGCGGCAAGATCACGTAATTCTCTGCCCGCGCAGAAAACACCCCCGCGTCCTCGAATGATAATTACATGGCATTGGTCATCACTATTAGACCGATGAATGGCGGCGGCCATGTCGTCGATTAAACTATTGTTTAGGGTGTTTCGGTGATTTTGATTATTGAGCCAAATAGTTTCAACACCGCGATCATCTCTCTCTATTTCTATTCTGCCAGCCATTGGAAGTCCCTTTCACTAGCGGATGCATTGCCAGTATTTAGAGGTTTGCAATTTGTATTTTTCATTGCGCATGAACCTCTCGCAGTCTACTGAGCGATTTCATCTTAACGGTAGTCATTAATGTCAAAAAAGATTTTTACGCGCTTTCAATCCTCTGAAACGGACGGTCTGTATGCTTGGGCCAGGCTGTGGGCAGCGCTTGCCATAATGACTATTGGCGGTTTTGGGATGTACTCCTGTACGGTTGCACTTCTTCCTGTTGCTACTGAATTTGGCCTTTCGAGGGGTGAGGCATCATTGCCTTACACGCTTTTCACGATTGGTTTTGGTGCGGGTGGTATCTTTTATGGATGGGCAACATCTCGTTGGAATACAGCCAGAATACTACTTATAGCGAGTTTAATTTATGGTTCTGGTTTCCTGATAGCGTCTGCTGCAGGAGCTTTTTGGGTTTATGCCGTTGCGTTTGGTGTGCCGATAGGTTTTCTCGGAGCGGCCGCTACATTCTCACCTCTAGTTGCTGATATTTCCCTTTGGTTTGAGAAGCGGCGTGGTTTTGCAATTGGAATTGTAATCTCTGGAAACTATATCGCAGGAACAATTTGGCCACCTATCACGCAAGCGCTTATCGACGCCTTAGGGTGGCGTGATGCATTGATGTTTATTGGTTTATTTTGTTTATCTGCTATGCCGGCACTTACTCTTATGCTGCGTCGCCCACCTCCCGCTTTGGATGAGATAAGGCCAGGAGTACAGTTTGTGGCGTCAAAACGACCTCTTGGTTTTCATCGAGAGACATTGCAGGGATTGTTGTGTGTGGCTGGTGTTGCCTGTTGTGTTGCTATGTCGATGCCACAAGTTCATATCGTTGCACTCTGTTCAGATCTTGGTCTTGGTGCTGTACATGGCGCTAATATGCTTGCCCTGATGATGGCAGCAGGAGTTGCTAGTAGGCTTATTTCTGGTTGGATTTCTGACAAGATAGGCGGTTTCAGAACGCTTCTTCTTGGTTCAGTGCTGCAACTATTTGCGTTGACACTATTTTTGCCTTTCGATGACCTATTTCCTCTCTATGTAGTCTCATTCATATTTGGTCTATCTCAAGGAGGGATTGTGCCGTCCTATGCTATGATCGTTCGGGAAAATTTCCCCGCGAAAGATGCAGGCTGGCGGATAGGAACGGTAATGAGCTTCACGCTTTTTGGTATGGCCTTAGGAGGTCTCTTGTCGGGCATCATCCATGATGCAACTGGCGCTTATCAAGCAGCATTCTTGAACGGGATAGGTTGGAATCTTCTGAACGGTTCACTTGCCCTTTTCTTACTTTGGCGCGCAAAGAGGTACCTACTTCCGTCAAAAAACTCTGCTGCTTAATTTCCCTCTCGTAATTCTACGCGTCTGATCTTGCCGCTGATAGTTTTAGGTAATTCAGAGACAAACTCGATTTGCCTTGGGTACTTATAGGGTGCTGTTAGATTTTTGCAGAAATCCTGGATGTCTTGGGCCAATTGTGGGCTTCCGTTGTGGCCGCGAGCCAAAATGATAAATGCTTTCACCACTTGGCCGCGGGTTGGGTCGGGCGCGCCAATCACTGCACTTTCGGCGACTGCAGGGTGCTCAAGAAGAGCGCTCTCCACCTCAAACGGGCTAATGCGGTAGCCTGCAGATGAGATTAAGTCATCCGCTCTTCCAACAAACCATAGGTAGCCATCTTCATCCCTCTCAGCGGTATCGCCGGTGTAATACCAGCCATTACGAAAAGCATCGCGGTCAATCCCTCCCTCTGGTTTTAGGTAACCTTCGAAGAGGCCCGGAGGCCATGTACCATCGCTGGTCTCAGTTCTAACCGCTATGTGTCCAACCTCTCCCGGTGGTAGCCGTTTGCCTTCATCATCCACGACAGCTACATCTAGCCCGGGAACTGGCTGACCCATGGACCCAAATTTTGTCTTCTGGCCAGGGAAATTGGCAACGATGTTGATTGTTTCCGTTTGACCGTAGCCATCTGCGATGATTGTGCCTGTGTGTTCCTCCCAGTAGCGGATAACTTCTGGATTAAGAGGCTCCCCTGCCCCCATACAACGACGTAAACTCGATAGGTCGTATTGTTTCAAATCAGTCTGCGCAAACATGCGATAGGCTGTCGGGGGTGCACAGAACGTGCTCACTTTGAACTCATGAATGAGTTGCAAGTGCTGATCTACATCTAGGCCCTTTCCATCAAAAAGGATAATTGTTGAGCCAAGTAAAAATTGAGGGAATAGCATTCCCCATGCAGCCTTAGCCCAACCTGTGTCCGTCAGGGTCCAGTGAATGTCTGTTTCACGAAGATCCATCCAGAAGAGGCCAGTTGCTGCGTGGGCGAGCCCATATCCAAAATTTCTAGGCACCATCTTGGGTAGAGCTGTGGTGCCGGACGTAAAGTAGGCCATCATCATGTCAGTAGACTTAAACGGGCCAACACTTTTTGGATCTATCTCTGAGCTTTCAGCTTTGCAAAGGCTTCTAAAATCCAGCCAATCTTCATTCAAATGCTCGGCGTCAATAACGATTAAATGCTTAAGTGTAGGGCATTGCTCCCTGATAGCATCAACTTTTTCTACGTGTTCTGCCGTTACAATCGCGGCCTTTGCTCCAGACTGTTGGATCCTATAGGCGATGTCTTTAGCGGTTAGTAAGTTGGTCCCCGGCATCGAAATTACGCCGAGTTTCATGCAACCAAAAAGGACACCGTACCATTCTGGAATTCGCCCAATTACTACGCACGCGAAATCACCTTTAGAAAGGCCTAGATTTTTTAGCGCGTTGGCGAATTGACCGGACTGATAAGAAAGGTCGGAGTAGGTAATTGTGCTGGATTTTTTGCCATCCGCTCCAATAGCAATCAGAGCCGTCTTATCAGCTTCTGCTGCCCTTCTGTCTATGACGTCGTAAGCAAAATTAAACTCTTCTGGAATTGGCAAACTGTAGGAAGTTTTTGCCAGGTCGTAATTACGTTCGATATGGCTAAAATCGATCATCGTTTTTACCTCCGGTAGCAATATTTCCTGATGTTTTTGAATTAAGTCCCAGTATTATGGAAACGATCCGGATCACCTTCAGCAACCCTGCGCGTCATAAATGTGCCTAATGCTGTGGCGCAATGGAGGCCAGTATCAGTTACCACCTCGCATGATACAACTATTGATCTACTCCCAGCCCGAACCACAGTAGCGGTGGCCGTAAGTCTATTGCCTTTTGCACCAGTGAGGTAATTAACTTTAAGTTCTTGTGTTGCGACCAGGCGCTTTCTAGTGTCGTAATTTCCGCCACCGGCTGCAGTTCCCATTGCAACATCAACTAATGACGCAACTATGCCACCATGGGCAACGCCACGAACATTCATTTTATCTTCATCTAAATCTATCGACACGATGGCTTGTTCATCGCTCATCTTTTCGTAATTCAGGCCGAGCCATTTTCTAAAGCCTACATCTGGCACTTTTGTTGGTTCCTTTGGATTTTTACATAATGCAACATTTGGGGATTTTGCAGCCCCGATACACTGAGTTGAGGCTAGATAATCTATACCTTCTTCAGAAGAATAAAGATGAACTGTGGCTGTGTCTAAGGTTGTACACAAGCATTGAATGAGCCTGTTTACGTTTTCTTTTTGGTTAGGGCATGACCATACACTCTGGTAAAATCAGCTTTAGATTTGTAAAAAAGCGGGATAGAATTTCTAAAATTTTTGTGCCTGCAGGAGATTTTTCATGGCCTATACGCTTGACCAATTTGCAGCTGACTGTCGCGCTGCTCTTAAAGCAGACCCTGGCATTCCGGGACAAGAGAAGGTTACCGAATGTGTTCAGAAAGCCCTTAAAGATGAGGCATTTGTTGAAAAACACCTTGGCAACGCTACAGTCGACCGAGAAATAATTTACCAAGATCCTGAGCTTGGGTTTTGTATCTGCGCTCACTCCTACAGTGATGCCCGTCAAGGTTACCCTCACGATCACGGCCCCACCTGGGCAATTTATGGCCAGGCAGTTGGTGAAACCAGCATGACTGATTGGAAAATGGTAGCCCCTCCTAAAGGTGATGAGCCTGGCCTCGTAGAGAAGACTGAAACCTACGTAATGAAGCCTGGCGATGCCCATCACTATCCCGTTGGCGCAATCCATGCACCTTATCGGGCTGGCCCTACCAAGCTTATTCGTATCGAAGGTTGTGATGCGTCAAAGGTAACGCGCACCCCCTTGAAGGCAGTCTCCTAAGCCGGCATATCGGGCAGTGAAATCTATTCACTGCCCATTTCGGATTTACTGATGGCTGAGCCGCCGATTATTGCACTTCGTGACGTTAGCCTTGGCTTCGGTCCTGATCCTCTTTTTAGCGATATTGAATTTCAGTTATTGCCGGGTGAGAGGGCCACACTGGTTGGGCGCAATGGCTGCGGTAAAACGACGTTAATGAAGCTTTTAGCTGGTGCGATAGAGCCTGATGGCGGCGAGCGTTTTCTGCAACCAGGGACGCGTGTTGCATGGCTTCCTCAAGAGCCTGTATTTAAGCCGAACGAAACAGCGTGGGATCACGTGGCCTCAGCAGATCCAGACGCGCCGCCTGAAGATTACGAAATAAGCGCAGCTCTAGATCGCTTTGGCGTAAGACAGCTTGCTTCGCGCGAGGCCATTTCTTTGTCTGGGGGCGAGGCCAGGAAGATTAGTCTCGCCCGTGCCCTTATTCGACCTCCTGATGTGCTTTTACTAGATGAGCCTACAAACCATCTAGATCTGATTGCTATTCAGAACTTAGAGGATTTCATATTATCTTTTGGCGGTGCGCTAGTTGTAATTAGCCATGACCGTGCATTCCTAGATGCTGTAACCCAGCGCTTGTTTTGGCTCGAACGAGGAACACTTAGAACTGCAAAAAAACGTTTCCGAGAGTTTGATGCTTGGGTGGAACAAATCTTCGAGGAGGAGGCAAGAGCAGCAGAGAAGCTCGACTCTAAGTTGGCTCAGGAAAAACGCTGGCTTCTAAGAGGTGTAACAGCCCGGCGCAAAAGAAATCAGGGCCGCCTCAGCAGATTGCATGATATGAGAGACGCGAGGTCTGCTCTTTTAGGTAAACCTCGCAGGCCGGAACTAAAAATTAACGAAGGTGAGGCCAAGTCTCGGATGGCTATCGAAGCCAAGGGTCTTCGGGCGGTCATTCCTGATGCATCAAGTGTGGAGCGAGTTTTATTTGAAAATTTCAGCACTCGTATCCTTAAAGGTGATCGTATTGGTATCATCGGTCCTAATGGAGCAGGAAAGACCACATTAATTAGGATGCTTACTGGTGATTTAGAGCCGCATTCCGGGAAAGTACAAGTCGCCAAAACATTGGAAACAGCATATTTCGATCAAAAGCGTGTTGGTTTGGACCCTGCTGAAACACTTTGGCGCTGGATGTGTCCAATGGGGGGAGACCAGGTGATGGTTCGTGGTCGCCCTCGGCATGTAGTCGGCTACCTGAAGGATTTCAATTTTGATGTTGATCAAGTCAAAAGTCCGATATCGACCCTTTCGGGTGGCGAGCGTAACCGACTTTTACTAGCAAAATTACTTGCACGCCCCACGGATCTAATGGTTTTAGATGAACCGACTAACGATCTGGATATGGATACTCTAGATCTGCTCGAAGATGCGCTTGGGGAATTTGGTGGTACGCTTATTATTGTGTCCCATGATAGGGACTTTCTTGACCGCACGGTCGCTAGCATTGTAGCCCTTGAAGGAGATGGTCAAGCTCGAGAGTTTGTTGGTGGATATCAAGATTATCTGCGCCAACGAGATGATCGCGTAAAAGATCGCCGCGCTACTGGTGAACATAAGAAAAAGGCGTTGCCAAAGCCAAAGGCAGACCGAGAGGGCCTTACTTTTAAGGAACAATATGAATTGGATGAGTTGCCTTCTAGGATTGCTAAATTAGAGCACGATATAAAGAGAATCGAAGACGCCCTTGGAAAGCCGGACGCTTATGCGCGCGATCCTGATCGTTACTCCAAGCTTACGGACTGGTTAATAAAATCCAGAGATGATTTAGAAGTAGCAGAGGAACGGTGGTTAATCCTCTCTGAAAAGGCTGAAAAAGTAGCTTAATGTTGGAAACTCCTTCGCCAAATTACGATGGCAGACCTTGTGGAAAGAGCATTGAGTTTCTGATTTTACACTATACCGGTATGTCATCGGGTACAGCCGCTTTAAATAGGCTTTGTGACCCGGGATCAAAAGTATCTAGCCATTATTTGGTGGAGGTTGATGGAACCATTTTTCGCCTTGTTGCCGACGAGCATCGAGCCTGGCACGCAGGCCAATCGTCCTGGGGCGGCAATTATCGCCTCAATGATACCTCAATAGGTATTGAAATTGTTAATCCAGGCCATGAATTTGGATTAAGGCCTTTTGCAGATGCCCAAATTAAAGCGGTTGTTTCCTTATCGCAGCATCTGATTTCAACTTATTCTATTCCACATGCGCATGTGCTCGCCCACAGCGATATTGCGCCAAGACGAAAGCGTGACCCGGGCGAGTTTTTCCCTTGGGAATTTTTAGCCGCTGAGGGTGTTGGTTTATGGCCTGACACAATTTCAAATAGACGGCAGGGACAACGTCCTAGTGTAATAGAAGCTCAACGCATGCTTGCAAAATGGGGCTATTCTTGTCCAGAAACTGGTGCCTTGGACCAAGACACTCTCGCATGTGTTTCTGCCTTCCAACGTCACTATCGGCAAACCCAAATTGATGGTGTCTTCGATGCTGACTGCGCTGAGCGATTAGGCTCTCTTTTGGCAATGCGTCAGACATAACAACGGCTTTTAGAGTTTCCAGTCTCCTACAGAAGCTTTTGCTAATCCCAGGTGGTCTCTGAGGGTGGTTCCTGAATATTCTTTGCGATACAAGCCTCTGCGTTGAAGCTCTGGAACTATGTGAGTAACAAAATCCTCGAAGCTTCCTG
>VMCJ01000095.1 GCA_008081395.1 Rhodospirillales bacterium
CTTCTCTTGGTTTGCCCCCAACGTTCTTCAAAACCCGGGGGCGGCTCATAGCCAGGCGTAGTCCAATTATTCGCTCCTGAACTGCCTGTTGAAGAGGTCGCATTTTCCTCTGGATCTGGCTCTGGTTCACTTTGGGCAGCTGCATCTCTGAGATCCATATTATGCTTTGCAGCCAATCGCTTTGCCGCCGCAAGCGCGGCTTCACGCTCGCCTTCAAACGGGCTCTCAGCTGCAAGCTTCAAAAGGTTGTGAAACCTTTTGCGCTCAGATTTGTCAAAACCGTTCGAGATCGGACTACTCCCAACTTCTCTTAGGAACCTTATGAGGCATAATTCACTTTAACGCGGCACCTCAATAATTCGATGCTTACTACAACCCCAAAATTTTCTACACCATTAGGGTACAGGATGGATAGCGCCATTAAATCTGAGGTCAAGTTAAAGACAGAAACCAAAACCATATTTCAGAAGCATGTCTCCTTCTTAACAACCTCATCTTCCGACATCTTGGAACTAGATATTTTGGGTACTTCTACTTTTGGTTTATGCAAATTTCTTAGAATGATGCGACTAGAAGCCAATAATTTTGGGAAAATTTCAAGATCACTGTTACACGTTACAACCTGTGATTGACCGCCCAGGATAGCTTTTCTATTTTGCTGCGTCGCAAAAAGAGAACTCCATTCAAATGTCAGCGCCTATATCATTCCAAGAATTAATCCTACGCCTTTCTAATTTTTGGTCCAAACAAGGCTGCGCCGTGTTGCAGCCTTATGACATGAGTGTTGGTGCTGGAACATTCCATCCGGCCACAACACTTCGTGCCCTGGGTCCTGAGCCATGGCAAGCTGCATATGTTCAGCCATCAAGGAGGCCAACGGATGGTAGATATGGTGAAAATCCCAACAGGCTTCAGCACTATTATCAATATCAAGTAATACTTAAGCCAAACCCTCCAGACATTTTAGATAAGTATTTTCAGTCTCTCGAAGCGATTGGAATTGATACACGTGCTCATGATATCCGTCTCGTAGAAGATGATTGGGAAAGTCCTACCCTTGGAGCTTGGGGACTTGGATGGGAAGTCTGGTGTGATGGAATGGAGGTAACTCAATTTACCTACTTCCAGCAGGTAGGTGGTTATGACTGCTCTCCAGTATCAGGAGAAATCACATATGGCTTAGAACGACTGGCTATGTACGTTCAGGGCGTCGACAATGTGTACAATCTTGATTTCAATGGCGCAGGGTTGACGTATGGGGATGTCTTCCATCAAGCAGAACGGGAATTCTCAGCCTACAATTTTGAACATGCAGATACAGAAACCTTATTTCGTCACTTCACCGACGCCGAAAATGAATGTCAAAAATTAGCGCATGCCGGACTAGCCCTCCCCGCCTACGATCAATGCATTCAAGCCAGTCACACGTTTAATCTCTTAGACGCTCGTGGGGTGATAAGCGTCACCGAAAGAGCTGCTTATATTGCCCGTGTTCGGGCTCTGGCGCGGGCATCTGCAACGGTCTGGTTAAAATCCCGCGGCCATCTTGACGAAAAGATGGGAGTCTGAGCCATGGCGGAGCTTTTAATTGAAATTCTATCAGAAGAAATCCCTGCCCGTATGCAAACTCGGGCTGGAGAAGACTTTTCACGCATTTTGTCAGAAAAGCTGTCAGAGGCTGCCCTAGCGGCTCATTCAATTCGCTTTTTCACAACACCTAGACGGATCTCTGTTGTGCTGAAAGGCATACCATTTGCGCAACCAACCCGAGAGGATGTCCGAAAAGGTCCACGGGTAGGCGCGCCGGAAAAAGCACTAGAGGGCTTCCTGAATGCAAACAATTTATCCTCGGTTGAGGAATGTGAAATCCGGGAAGTCAAAGGCACCGACTTCTATTTCGTGGTTCGCACTATTGAAGGCCTACCAGCGCAGAGCGTTCTTCCGCAACTTATTGCAGAAGCCATCCATGCAATCCCATGGCCAAAATCAATGCGTTGGGGCGATAGCGAACGTCGGTACGTTCGGCCCTTAGAGCAGGTTGCTGCAGTTTTTGATGGTGCTTTGCTCGATGGTTCTGTCGATTTCGGGGGATCCATGGGCTTAAAGCCTTTTGTGTCATTCACCCGCGGCCATCGATTTATGGATGAGGACGACATCATTCCGCTGTCAGACTTCACTTCATATGAGCAAAATCTTTTGCAATCCCACGTAATCTTAGATCCTGCGGCTAGAAAATTAAAAATCGAGCAAGGATTGAATACAGTTGCAAAAACTCATGGCCTAAAAGTCAAATCAGACCCAGGACTACTCGCCGAAGTTAATGGTCTCGTTGAATGGCCTGTAGTATTGTCAGGCTCTATTGACGAAGAATTTATGTCGGTACCCGCAGAAGTACTCACCACTTCAATGAGATCACACCAAAAGTATTTTGCTCTTGAAACTGCGGAGGGAAACCTCGCTCCAAAATTTGCAGTGGTAGCCAATATTGAGAGTAACGATGGTGGCAAACAAATTATTGCAGGAAATGAGAGAGTGTTACGCGCAAGGCTAGCAGATGCGCGTTTTTTCTGGGACCAAGACCGCAAAGTTACGCTAGCAAGCCGCTTAGATGGGCTCGATAAAGTAATATTCCACGCACAACTCGGCACTCTTGCAGATCGTGTGAAACGAATACGTGTCCTGAGCCAGTTATTAGCACCGGCTATTCAAGGCGCAGACCTAGAACTAGTTGATCAGGCCGCCATGCTTTCAAAAGCTGATTTAATTTCTGGGATGGTCGGAGAATTTCCAGAACTTCAAGGTGTAATGGGACGATATTATGCAAATGAAGAGGGAATAAATTCTCAAGTTGCCGATGCCATAAGGGATCATTATGCCCCGCAGGGCCCCAGCGACCTCTGTCCTACAGCTCCAGTATCGGTAGCTGTCGCTCTTGCTGATAAGATTGATACCCTTGTTGGCTTCTTTGCAATTGATGAAAAGCCTACAGGAAGTCGAGACCCTTATGCTCTTAGGCGCGCCGCGCTTGGCGTCATCCGATTGGTAATCGATAATCGCATTCATCTTCCTCTTCGAGACTTAATTCGTACTGCTTATCAAACCTACGTTAAACTTCCATCAGGGTGCATCTCCGCTGATGACACAGCAGAGTCGCTTTTACAGTTTTTGGTAGATCGACTTAATAATCATCTCCGTGCTGAAGGTATCAAGCACGATCATATAGCTGCGGTGTTTGCTATTGGTGAGGAGGATGACATTCTTCGTCTAGTTGAAAGAACTGCTGCCCTAGGTCAATTTCTCGCGAGCGAAGACGGAGAAAATTTACTAATTGCTTTCACTCGAGCAGCAAATATTTCGTCTATCGAAGCTAGAAAGGATAACGTGAATTATGACGGAACAGTAGATTCGTCTTTATTTACGCAAGATGAAGAGACCAAACTTTTCGATATATTACTTTCGACAAAGCCTCGCGTCGAAGAACATCTCGATCGAGGGCATTTCCAAGAAACTATGGGAGAGCTTGCAAAGCTAAGAAGTCCAGTCGATGCGTTTTTTGAAAAAGTAACTGTGAATTCTGAGGATCCTAAAACCCGTTCTAATCGACTAAATCTCTTATCAAACATTGTTAATACAATGAGTTTAGTTGCGGATTTTGGAAAAATCCAAGGCTAAAGCTATGAGCCAATTAATATTTAGCTTCGGCAACGGCAGGGCCGATGGTGGCCTTGAGATGAAGGAAGTTCTTGGTAGCAAAGGTGCAAATCTTGCTGAAATGACCAAGCTTGGTGTACCCGTGCCTGCCGGGTTCACAATTTCAGCAGAAGTTTGCCAGGACTTCATCAGAAATGGCCATGAGCGCCTAAGCTCTCTGCAAAATTCGATTAAGAATGCGTTAAAACAAATTGAAAAGGAAACTCAGCAGAATTTTGGCGGTGCAGAAAACCCGCTATTACTATCAGTCAGGTCAGGATCTAAAGCCTCTATGCCTGGAGTAATGAGCACCATCCTTAATTTGGGCCTCAATACTAAAACCACACAAGGTCTTGCAGCTGCAACTGGATCTGAAAAATTTGCTTGGGATAGCTACCGCCGCTTCATTCAAACGTACAGCTGTGTCGTATTTGGAATGGAAGCTAACTGTTTTGAAGAAATTATTGATTGTTACAAGAAGGACCACAACCTTTTACTGAACGAGGAACTAACCTCTAAAGACTGGGCGTTGATTGTATCCGCTTTTAAAGAATTAGTAGCAGAGAGGTTAAATTTTCCTTTTCCTGAAGATCCTGAGACCCAGCTTTTGGGTGCTATAACGGCAATTTTTAAAAGTTGGGAAAATCCTACCGCCACCTCGTATCGCCAACTTCACGCTATTCCCGAGACACTCGGAACAGCAGTGTCTATCCAAGCAATGGTTTTCGGAAATATAGATAACACCTCAGCATCAGGAGTAATGTTTACCCGAAATCCGCTAACCGGCGAAAAGGCCCTTCATGGAGAGTTTCTAATCCAAGCTCAAGGTGAAGATATCGTAGCGGGTATCAAAACCCCCAGAGCTTTAACTGCCAAAGATCGGCTCATAAGAAATTCACGTCTAGCAAGTATGGAAGAGGCCTTTCCTGAAGCATTTCAGGAACTTTCTAAAATCCAGGCATGTTTAGAAAATCATTTCAGAGACATGCAGGATATTGAGTTTACGATCGAGCAAGGCCGGCTATGGATCCTGCAGACAAGACCGGGTGAACGGTCGCCAGAGGCTAAAATTCGGATAGCCGTTGATATGGCAAATGAAGGCCTGATAACGACACAAGAGGCAGTTATTCGCGCTAATCCAAATGATTTAACTACGCTTCTACACCCTATTATCGATCCCGAAGCAGAGCGAGCTCAAATCGCAAGCGGGCTTCCAGCATCTCCTGGTGCCGTTACCGGATGTATCTCTTTTGACACAGAGGAGGCAGTAGCGCTTGCCGAAACCGGAGAGAACGTGATTCTTGTGCGAAAGGAAACAAGCACCGAAGATATCCGAGGGATACACGCAGCGCGCGGCGTATTAACAACCAGAGGCGGTGTTACATCTCATGCAGCCATCATTGCCAGGGGATTAGGACGCCCCTGCGTGACAGGAGCTGTTGAAGTTTCCATAGATTTTGAAAAGAAATTACTTATTGCGGGGCCACACAAAATTATGGCCGGAGAGTCGATAACAATCGACGGAGGTGACGGGCAAATTTATCTTGGCGCCGTTCCAATCGTTGACCCTAGCATATCCAGCCATCTTGCTAGCCTAAAAGCTTGGGCCGAGGCTTTGCATTAATTTTACACGCGAAAATTACCAAGCTTTTTAAATCAATCGTAGCTTTCTGTAGAGCCAAAGCTGAAACGCAGTTGTGATCGCTAGTAAAATACACACGGCCCAAAAGGCCCAGGAAGTATTTTCGCCTGGAATCCCTCCCACATTGATCCCAAGCAAACCCGTTAATAGCCCAAGCGGTAGGAAAATTGCCGCCACAACCGATAGAATTAGCATGCTACGGTTCATGGCTTCGCCGCGCGCTTCCACCACTTGATCTTGAACAACGCCTGCGCGATCGCGGATAGCATCAAGCTCTTCAGATAGCCTGGTAATACGGTCAGTAGCTTCTAGTAATCTCGTGCGCCCTCTTTCTGAGAGCCATTCGAGATCTTCTATGGCTAAAGTTGATAATGCATCTCTTTGAGGAAACATAAAGCGGCGAAGAACAATAGCTGCGCGCCTCAAATCAGCTAACTCTGCCCGGAATTCACGCCCGGGAATATCTGATAAAATATCTTCTTCCATTCTATCAACGGTTTCATTTAGCGTTGCTACTATTGGCTCAGCTCGATCTGCCAATCGAAGCGCCAACTTTGCAATCAAATCATCTGGGCTCAACGGGCCCTGGCCACGCTCAATACCTTCAACAATATCTGCAACCGCACGAAGTCGTCTTTTCCAAACGCTAATTACTCGGTCTGATTCCACCCATATTCGGATGGAAATCATATCTTCTGGATCGGCACCATCGTTTAAGTTAACACCGCGGAGGTTGATGAATACTCCATTGCCATTCTCCGTTTTATGCACGGTACATCTAGGCCTTGTGTCTGGAGCTAATAACGCTTCAACAATATCTGAATGGAGTCCAGATTTATTTCTAAGCCAAGCCACTCCGCTCTCATCATCCCATTGAATGTGACACCAGAGAAAACCCTCAGTCGGAGTTGCTCCTAAAATAACATCTTGACCACCACCATTTCCGTCTAATGTTTTGGCAAAAGTTTGAGCCGCGTGCCCCAAAGATGACATGGAAAGTTTCTCCCAAATACGAATCCCGCAAAACACTTTTAGTAATTTAAAAGGATTTGACCTGTTTTATGAGCACGGGCCAAACTGTTTTTGTGAAGGGAAGGAAAATGCCAAAAAAACTAACAGAAGAACAAATTTCTCAGTATCATTCCGAAGGTTTTTGTTTCCCAGTATCAGTACTAAATCGCTTAGAGTGCAGAGATTTTCGCGCTGATCTAGAGCGATACGAAAAAGCTATCGGGCATCCGTTAGATTTCCCAGAAAAATCCAAGCCACACATGTTGTTTAGTTGGGCCGATGCAATCGCTCACCATCCTGCTGTGTTAGATGCTGTTGAAGACCTACTTGGACCTGACATTCTACTTTATCACATCACGCTTTGGACCAAGGAAGCCGGCGCCCCCTCTTATGTTTTGTGGCATCAAGATGGTGCCTATTTCTTCCTGGATCCAGCTGAACAAGTTACAGCTTGGGTCGCTCTCTCAGATGCGCCTGAAGTGTCCGGTTGTATGCATGTGATCCCAGGCTCTCACAAAGGTCCTTGGCTCCCACACTTCGATGACCTGGGGCCAAACAATATGATCAAGAGGGGACAGGGAATAAACGGCTTTGGCGACACAGATGGTGTGCCCATGCCTCTCAAAGCCGGGGAGATGTCTTTACACCATACTAAGCTTGTGCATTCTAGCCGCGAAAATAATTACCACGACCGGCGAATTGGGGTCGGACTTTCCTTTATTCCTGCTCGAGTTCGTCCAATACATGAGCCAAAACCTACCGCCCTTCTTGTTCGGGGCAAGCTTCATCACGACGGTTTTATAATGGAACAGCGATTGAAAAGTCCTGAAACAGATGAGGCAAGGGAATTGCATGCAGAGGCCGTTCAGCGTTTCAGGGCCAGGCAGGATTTTGGTTCCACTATTTCCAATCAGTCAGAGAGCTAATTAAAACCCATGGCAGGCAAACCTGTTATCCATCTTGCTCAGTTTTTAACTCATAGTCCGAGTTATCACTCTCTTGGGATGTGGCGACATCCAAAAACTGACTACCAGAGCACTCCCTGGAATCGCCCTCAATTGTATGAGCACATCGCGCGCACATGTGAACGCGGTCTCTTCGACATGATATTTTTTGCGGACCTGAACTACATCGCCGATACCTATACGGGGTCTCTTGACCCAGCATTACGATATGCGACTCAGGCCCCGGAGCACGATCCAATACCGCTTGTCTCCTGGCTAGGAGCTGTGACGGAACGTATTGGCATTGCCGCAACATTTTCTACTTCTAATCAGCATCCATTCTTCGCTGCTCGCCTTTGGGCAACCTTAGACCACATGACGAATGGAAGAGCTGGCTGGAATGTCGTCACGTCAATTAATCGAAACCAGCAAGCTAATTATGGTGTAGATCGTGCTCCAACCGACCAACGGTATGATCAGGCACACGAATTTATGGAAGTTTGCCGCAAACTTTGGGAGAGTTGGGATGAAGACGCGATTGTAATGGATAAGGCAAATGCCATTTTTGCCAATCCGTCGAAGGTGCATCGCATCGAACATGAGGGTAGATTTTTTAAAAGCCGAGGACCGCTCAACGTTGTCAGATCTCCACAAAACGGGCCAGCAATCCTGCAAGCGGGAACCTCACCAAAGGGCCAAGATTTCGCAGCAAAATACGCCGATGCCATTTTTGCCATTCAACCTAGACGTGAAAATGCAAAAGAATACCGGGACGCAATAAGAAGCCGATCGGAAACATTTCTTCGTAATCCAAATCACTGTGCCGTTTTGTTTGGTGCACAACCAATTATCGGTCAAAGCCGCGCACATGCAGAAGAGCTCCAAGAACAACATAATGAACTGGTACCGCTAGAAGCAGGCCTAACAATTCTCTCTGCTCATCTAGATTTTGACCTATCAGGTATACCGTTAGAAGCAAAGATGGCTGAAAGAGAAGAACCTGAACTTCACCGAATGCGCACTCGATTTTTAAATCCTGATGGCTCGTCAATGACTTTGGCTGAAGTAGCTGCTCGACACGGACAATCCGTTGGCCTCCCACAATTTGTTGGAACAGCTGAAAGCGTTGCTGAGCAGATGATAGACTTCTTCGACTATGTCGGCGGCGATGGTTTTATGTTGACAGCCATACACACTCCCGGCGCTATTGAGCAATTCGTGGATGAGGTTGTGCCTATTTTTCAAAGAGCCGGTCGTTTCAGAAAATCTTACGAAGGCAAGACGCAAAGAGACCTCCTAAGACAAACAATTTAAGTGCTTGAACGAGTAATTCTGTGACAGGAAAGCCGTTAACTCAGGTATTAGATTGGATTGCTCACAACTAAGATTTTATTCGCCTTGATCCTGCCACGCTACGCGCCTAGTTTCCGCATTCAAAATTATTCAAGAGGATCGAAGATATGACGGATGTGGGCGGTATCACTGCCGAGCAACTCAGAAGCTATATCGAGCGAATTGAGCGCTTAGAAGAGGAAAAAGCAGCTATCGCTGCAGACGTTCGCGAAGTCTATGCTGAGGCAAAATCAAACGGATTTGATGTAAAAATAATGCGCCAAGTTTTGAGGCTGCGGAAGCTCGACCATGATGACCGGTCTGAGCAAGAAGCCCTTTTGGACTTGTATAAGCGTGCTTTAGGCATGGCAGAGAGCATCTAATTTTTATAGATGGCGATATACAAAATTCCTTTTCAAAAAACAAAAATGGATCTGCTATAAGCATACCAAATAGTTTAATTCAAAATTAACCATGGCTCCCACAAAAACTAAGAGAGTAGTTCGCAAACCTACAAAAGATAAAAAGCGAACTACTCCTAAAGATAAGCAAAAACCGCCAGAAAAACGTGCGTGGTACAAGAGCCTCTTGCGTGCAGTGGCGCTGATTGTGATTTGGGCAACAATTTTCTGTACCGCGACTGCAGCTTATTTTTATGTAACGCTTCCCCCATTAGACCAAGCCACTCAACTAAAACGTGGCCCTACCGCCACTCTCTTAGATCGTGACGGCGCATTCTTTGCGTCATATGGAGAATTGCGCGGCGATATGGTCACCGTTGCGGACCTACCCTCCCACCTACCGCACGCTATTGTTGCCATCGAGGACCGGCGATTTTACGAGCATATTGGCATAGACTTCAGAGGCATAGCGCGTGCCATTGTTGTGAACATCACCAAAGGAAGCTTTCGCCAAGGTGCAAGCACTATTACACAACAGCTTGCCCGCAACTTACTTCTTACACATGAGAGGAGTTTGGGGCGAAAGGCTCGCGAAGCCCTTTTAGCTCTAGAATTGGAGCGCAGATTTAAAAAAGATGAAATTCTCTCCATTTATTTGAACAGAGTCTATTTTGGGGGGGGGGCATATGGTGTTGATGCTGCCGCAAGGAGATTTTTTGGTAAATCAGCTACGAAGCTTAACCTTTGGGAATCTGCTCTTCTTGCAGGATCCTTGAAAGCACCATCGCGCTTAGCGCCTGATCGAAATCCAGAGGGCGCAGCTGCCAGGGCTCGGCTCGTGATAAAAGCGATGACTGACTTAGGCTATATCCCAAAAATTGCAGAAAATCAGACTCTCGCACTATTAGCTTCTGCCGCTACTGCAAAACAATCACCAGTGTCCGGAAATACCAGGTATTTTTCCGATTGGGCGCTTGATCAAGCAGAGGGATTCTTGGGGGGCCTAAGTCGAGATGTACTTGTAGAAACGACCCTCGATCCCAGATTGCAAAGACTTGCCGAACAAGCCATCTCGAATGGCTTAAATAGTAAGCCGAAAAATGTTTCATCAAGTAATTGGCCATCCCAAGCCGCGTTGATCGCAATTACTCGTGATGGCGCGGTTCGAGCAATGGTAGGAGGAAGAAATTACTCGGAAAGTCAATTCAACCGTGCTGTACAAGCTGAAAGGCAGATGGGATCTATATTCAAGCCCTTTGTGTACATCGCAGCAATAGAAGCGGGAATGGAACCTGATGATTATGTGCTTGATGCACCAATTCAGATCGGTAACTGGCAACCCCGAGCCTACAACAATAAATACTATGGAAAAGTAACTTTACGGGAAGCAATAGCACGATCATTAAATGCACCAGCAGTGAGAATAGCTGAGCAAATAGGACGTGAAAAAGCAATTACTGTAGCTAGAAGATTAGGTATAGGCAGCACACTTATGCCAACTCCTAGTGTAACACTAGGGGCAGGAACAACCTCTTTGCTCGAGATAACCGGTGCATTTACTGCCCTAGCGTCTGGCGGCAAATTTGTCCCCCCTTACGGAGTAAAGGAAATACGAAGTAGGTCTGGAATATCTCTATTTACGCCATCTACTGAACCCACGCAGGTAATGCAGCCTGAAGTTGTTCAGCGAATTAATAATATGATGAGTGCAGTTGTATCTTGGGGTTCTGGAAAGGCTGCAAAAATTGATCGCGATGCAGCTGGCAAGACTGGTACCAGTCAAAGAAATAGAGATGCTTGGTTCATTGGTTACACATCAGATATTGCCGTTGGGGTGTGGGTTGGCCACGATGCTGATCGACCAGTTCCTGGTCTAACTGGTGGCGGTTTACCTGCTCGTATTTGGCAAGAGTTCATGATGAACAGCCGCTCACTGTTCTCACGCAAATCTCTACCTGGGGTTTCAGGATATGTTGCAAGGTCTGAGGAGAATATAGCTGAACGAGCTTTATCTCGAATTTCAACCTGGGTGACACCAAAATCAAAGGTTATTTATGAATATCCTAATGAAAAAAGCTCCAATTGATTTAAGGTAATAGAATTCATTATTGTTAACAGATCTGCGTATTCCCCAATAAAATAAGAGACAGCAATGCCATCAGCGACTAACCGTCTTAATCCCCTCCAGCAGAAGACTTTAACCCTTCTTCAAGAAGTGGCCCGTCATCCAATATTTTCTGAACCAGAGGACGGCACAGGGTCGATTGCTATCAGAATGTTACCTGAACCTCACGGTAACCATTTTCATATTGGGTCTCGTGTTGTGATGTCCAAAGACGCATCAGGACTAAGAAATCAAGCTGTGTTGCGAGTTTTGGAGCGCAAAGGGATGATCGAAGTAAGACCTGGGGGTACTTTGGTACTCACGCCAGTTGGCAGAGCGACAGAAACTGGACTTCGTGATAAAATTCTCCACGGCAGCGACCACTAAAGGCTATATAAGGTCAAAGTACACTCTCAAGGCAATCCAAAACTCTCTTGAGACCACAACCAAATAAACTACTTTAACATCTAACTAACTGAAAAATTTTTGGAGTCATTTTCGATGCAAGATACTAGCACAGATGTCGTCGTAGTTGGCGCAGGTAACGCCGCGATGTGTGCCGCTCTATCCGCCAGGGAGTCAGGCGCTAACGTTATAGTGCTAGAGTGGGCTGATCCTGAAAATCGGGGCGGCAATTCAGCATACACCGCCGGCAATATCCGCACTGTATATAACGGAAAAGAAGATATTGTAGCGCTTTGCCCAGACCTATCTGAAGAAGAAATCAGTATAAGTGACTTTGGCACTTATACTGAAGATAAGTTCTATGATGATATGGGGCGTTTAACTGAATATCGTACTGACCCCGATATGTGCGAGGCCCTGGTAACAAAGTCGCTTGACACAATGCATTGGATGCGGACCAAAGGCGTACGCTTCCTGCCAATCTATGGAAAGCAGGCTTACAAAATTGATGGTCGTTTTGTTTTCTGGGGCGGACTGACTGTTTCTGCTTGGGGTGGTGGCCCTGGCCTGGTTGATGCATTGCATGAACAGGCGGAAAAAGAAGGCATCGAAGTGCGCTATCACGCCCGAGGTTTTGAATTAATTGCAGACGACGACGGCGTTCACGGAATTAAAGTTAAGCAAAACGGAAAGACTTATACGATAGCCTGCAAATCAGTAGTGCTAGCATGTGGCGGTTTTGAGTCAAATGCAGAATGGCGTACTCGATATCTTGGGCCAGGTTGGGATCTCGCGAAGGTTCGTGGCACGCGCTACAACATGGGCGATGGAATTAAAATGGCCATGGATATAGGTGCGAGACCTCATGGAAATTGGTCTGGATGCCACGCCGTGGGTTGGGATTACAACGCACCAGAATTTGGTGACATCCATGTTGGCGACAACTTCCAAAAACATTCATATCCATGGGGCTTGATGATTAATGCCGAAGGCAAACGATTTGTGGATGAAGGCTACGACTTCAGAAACTACACCTATGCCAGCTACGGGCGGAAGGTTTTAGAACAGCCCAATCAAATGGCTTGGCAGGTATTTGATAACAAAATCATCCCAATGCTTCGTGATGAGTATCGGATCCGTCAAGTAACTAAGGTCCGCGCTAATACTCTAGAAGAGTTAGCTGAAAAGCTAGATGGGGTGAACAAAGAAGGCTTCTTAAGAGAAATCAAAGCTTATAATGAAGCAGTTAGAACCGATATTAAATTTGATCCAAACGTTAAAGATGGCCGCCGGACGGAAGGGTTACCAATAGATAAAACTAACTGGGCAAATACGTTAGATGAGGCCCCTTTTGAGGCATACCAGACCACTTGTGGTCTGACATTCACTTTTGGTGGCCTAAAAATTAATCCTGAGACTGGTGCTGTGCTTGATGCCTCTGATGAACCAATTTCTGGTTTGTATGCAGCAGGTGAACTAACCGGTGGGTTATTTTACATGAACTATCCAGGTGGAACTGGCCTGATGGCTGGTGCAGTGTTTGGAAAAATTTCCGGCGCGTCAGCTGGAAAACAGGCAATGTCGAACCAGTAAGGCTATTCGATAATGGCGGATATCTGTGTGCTCGGGGCTGGTGCTTGGGGATCCGCTCTAGCCATCGCGCAGGCCGCTAATAAAACTGAAGTCCTGCTCTGGGCGAGGCGCCCGGAGCAGGCTGCAAAAATAGCGGAGACACGAACAGCTTCCCCGTATCTTACCTCGGATTTAACGCTCCCCAAAAATGTGCGGGTTACGGCTGACCTGTCTGAGACTAAATTTGCGAAATTCCTTATCGTAGTCACGCCTGCACAGGTAACACGCGAAATTCTTAGATCTCTCGCGCCAACTGGGAATATTATTCTTTGTTGCAAAGGCATCGAACGAACCACAGGGCTTTTGATGCCCCAAATGGCTAAAGAAATTCTACCTGAAGCAAACATCTTTGTTTTGAGTGGGCCAAATTTTGCCGTCGAAGTCGCGAGCGGCTTACCCGCCGCAGCAACGCTTGCCGCAGAACATCTCGCAAACGCAGTTCACCTGGCGCAGGAACTTGCAACACCATCCCTTCGGCTATATCCGTCTGCAGACCTTAAAGGAGTGGCTCTTGGTGGAGCCTTAAAAAATGTTATCGCTATCGCAGCCGGTGCTGTCGATGGCGCAGGGCTCGGTGAAAACGCACGTGCAACGATCACTACCCGAGGGCTGGCAGAAATTGCACGAATAGCATCAGCCATGGGCGCAGAGCGCGAAACGCTCATGGGGCTCGCAGGCCTGGGAGATCTTATGCTTACCTGTTCAAGTTATAGATCTCGAAATTATTCTCTGGGAGTAGAACTGGGCAAAGGCCGAACCCTTAATAATATCTTATCAGAACGTAGCGGCGTTTCTGAGGGAGTGGAAACAGCTCAGGCCGGTTTAGCTTTAGCCGCACAGCATGGGGTTGAAGCTCCAATAATCTCTGCAGTTAGTCATGTGTTGAGTGGTCAGCTTAGTCTTCAGAAAGCTGTAGCTAGTTTAATGTCGCGACCTTCACCCACCACAGAGTTGGGGTAATCTACTTCCAACCCACCTCATTAAATATCACTTGCGCTTCAGGTATATTTCTCGCCACTTTCGACAGGTCTATGTCGTCAGGCTTAAAAAAGCCTAGCGCTGCCACTGATGGACTTACTGAAACGCCCGGTACGGCTGGATATTCATCATTACCCGCAGAGAAATGTTCTTGAGCCTTATCACCTGTAAGATATTCTAGAAACTTCACAGCATTAGCTTTATTTGGGGCATGAGCAGCGACGCCTCCACCTGACAAGTTCATATGGGCGCCTTCAGTAGCCTGTGATGGAAATACCCAACTAATATCTGACTGCCCCTTTCCAGATAGACCTTTTACTGAGATGCGAAGCGATCGGGCAAAGTAGTAAGTATTGGAAAGGGAGATATCACATTCTCCTGAAATTAATGCTCGTAATTGGTCTGTATCACCACCCTGAGGTGCACGAGCAAAGTTTTTTACAACGCCTGCAGCCCACTCCTTAGCTATTTTCTTTCCATGATTTTGAATGATGGCTGCCAGTAAGGTCTGAGTATAAGAGTTAGTAGATGAGCGACTGCATACCTGACCTTTGTATTGATTATCTGCGAGCGCTAAATATGTCCGGGGTGGATTGCTAACATCCTTCTTGTCATAGAAAATTATTCGTGCACGCATAGAAAAGCCAAACCAATAATTTTCGTTATCTTGAAGGTATCCTGGAATACGAGTTTCAAGAACCTGACTATTTATCTGCTGAAGAACCCCAGCATCCTTTGCTCTTTGAAGCCTAGAGGTATCTACTGCCAACAAAATATCAGCGGGAGAATTGCGGCCCTCTGCCCGCATTCTGGCAATCAGTTCATCTGCATTACCTTCAATACGATTTATTCGGATACCTGTCTGATTTTCAAAATCTGTGAACAGCCTATCGTCTGTCTCATAATGCCTAGAGGAGTAAAGATTTAATTCCTCCGCAGCGACAGCTGCATGAAAGCCACTTGCAACCACGACAAGAATGACAGCAATTCGGGCAACAAGCGGGTAACCCACCGGCATATTTTTCTCCAAACCTGAAAGGCAGCTCTTCCAATATTTACAAATGATAACTATTCTCATTCGCATTGTATATAGGAGTTAATGGCCTCTTTAGACATAAATTAGATGAAACATAGGCCAAATTTTTTGAATATGATGGACTGCTACTATTTCTAAGTTGATTAAATTTTTTATCTATCAACACAAAGTTTGGAGACTTATCCATATGGCCAATTCGGCCACACATAAATCAACACAGCATTATACTCCGCGAGCGAGCATGGATTGGCGCGCGTGGATTAAGGGACTGGCTACTTTTATTAGCATTGCTTGCTGCCTTCCAATGCTAATGGTCGTGTTTGCAGCATTTTCTGCGGAAACGACAACCCTCAATCACTTAGTAAGCTCCGTCCTCACAGAGTATATAATTTCGACTATTCAACTTTCTGTCCTAGTAGCAGCTGGAGCTTTCTTCATTGGTGTTGGTGCAGCTTGGCTGGTAACTGCATATGACTTTCCAGGGCGTAGATTTTTTCAATTAGCCTTAGTACTCCCACTTGCATTTCCTGCTTACATTCTCGCTTATGCTTATACTCACGTGTTCGATCACCCTGGTGTAGTTCAAGCATTCTTGAGAGATACCTTTGCTCTGGGTCCAAAGGAGTATTGGTTCCCTGAAATCAGGTCCTTAGGTGGTGCTGCCCTGATGCTAACGCTTGTACTTTATCCATACGTTTACCTTCTAGCTCGGGCTGCTTTCATCCAACAAGGTTTGAGGGGGTTTGAAACTGCCCGCACCCTCGGCAAGGGGCCAATTTCTGCATTTTTAGCTGTTACGTTGCCCATGACCCGTCCAGCAATCGCAGGAGGCGTCCTTTTAGTAGTAATGGAAACCATAGCTGACTTTGGAACGGTCTCATATTTTGGAGTTCAGACCTTCGCAACTGGAATTTATACAAGTTGGTTTTCAATGGATGATAGAGCGGGAGCGGCACAGCTTGCGTTAGGACTTCTTTGCTTCTCTTTACTACTCATCTTTCTTGAGCGGATTACAAGATCAAACGAGGCTGCATATAACAGACTAGGGCTCTCTAACGTTCCCCCTTCTTCGAGGTTACGCGGCAAAAAGGCTTTTGTGGCATGGTGCTTATGTTTTGTGCCATTTATTTTCGGGTTTGCAGGGCCATCGATCACCCTTCTGATAATGGCAGTAACGTCATTTCAAGATTCTATTCAATCCCGCTATCTCGACTTTATAGTGAATTCAGTAACTCTGGCAGCGATCGCGAGCACTATCACAGTGCTAGCTGCTGCAATGATTGGATACTGCCGTCGGTTAAATCCTAGCACTTATACGAGCACAATCTCCTCAATTGCGAGACTTGGGTATGCTGTTCCTGGCGGTGTGATAGCTGTTGGTCTCTTATTTCCATTCGCAGCAATCGATAACTTGTTAGATGCATGGATGAGATCTGTGTTCAATATTTCTACTGGATTACTGCTGACTGGATCTATAACGCTTCTGATACTTGCCTACATGACCCGCTTCCTTGCAGCAGCAATCAATGCTTTTGAGGCAGGTGAAGTGACCATCAGTAAAAATATTGACGCTGCAGCCAGCACTCTTGGCCATTCCTCTATCTCTATTCTATGGCGTATTCACATACCAATTCTTGCGCCTAGTCTTCTTACCGCTGCCCTTATTGTTTTTGTAGATGTAATGAAAGAGTTGCCTGCAACCTTAATTCTGAGGCCATTTAATTGGGACACCCTAGCGGTTCAAGCACATAGGCTTGCAGCAGACGAACGATTATATGAGGCGGCCTTACCATCTCTTATTATTCTAGCAATTGGGCTGCTGCCAGTTGCCTTAATCTGCCGTCAGATAGAGAAACAGACATAAAGCATTGAAGCAGATAGAAGCGGTATCAAAGTCTGGATCAATAGCCAATTTAGAGATCAGACTGTTAAGTAGCCTCCATCACTGGGGATTAGGACACCAGTTACATATTGAGAAAGATCGCTAGCCAAAAAAATCGCTGGGCCAACAATATCATCAGGTGTACCAGGCCGCCCCATAGGTATATGCCGCATAAAACGCTCTAGCATTTCGGGATTTTGCTGAATTCCTTTCTCATTCAGAGGCGTAAAAATCAGACCTGGGCCAATTGCATTAACCCTTACCCCAAAAGGCGCAAGTTCTGCTGCCATACCAATAGTGAAATTTTTTACTGCACCTTTCGATGTCGTGTAAGCAACCGAATTAGCCGTATGCACAAAACTCTGAATCGAGCCCAAATTTATCACTCGGCCTTTTGTTGACTTCAGCTGATCTTGAAAGCTGTGTACGCAGTTAAAAAGACCAGAAATATTAATTGCAACTGTATCGTTCCAGTCATCTATGGCAGTAGCGCTATCGATAGTAGCCCGCCTCACAATACCCGCGTTGTTTACCAACACAGAAATTGGCCCAATATCTGCTTCAACCTTTCGAGCAACAGATTGGACAGCCTGCATGTTGGCTACATCGAGTTCTATTGCCCATGCTTCCCCCCCGGCATCCTCTACAAGGCGCGCCGTTTCTTCTGCACCAGCAACATTGACATCAGCTACAATTACTTTGGCACCCTCTCTCGAATACCCCTGCGCTATCCCTCGACCAATACCGGAACCACCACCAGTCACAAATGCTAAATGTCCGTCTAATAACCCCATACCCTTCATCTCCAATATCAATAATTAAGCGTCACCAGGTACAGTTCCCAACGGCAAGCTTTCAATATGCTTGCAAATTTCACCAGGTGTCGTCATCCAAATCTTATCCTGGTGTTTTAAAATATGCTCGTAAACCCGTCGCATAGCAGGCATCCGATACGGACGACCAACGCTAAAAGGATGGAGAGAGATAGGACAAACAACTGGCGTCCCATTTTCTGCCTGCCGCAACATTTCGTCGAACTGATCGATCAACATGTCTGCAAATTCTTGACTCGTGTATCGAAAGAAAACCAGAGCACGATTATCGTTGCATTCTACTGGATATGGCATCGATAAAATGCGTCCCCCAGACCGCGTTTTAAACCAGATTGGTTGATCGTCAGTCGTCCAGTCCATAAAATACTTGTAGCCTGCTTCTTGCAATAAATCCGGCGTCACCGAGGAATTGGAAAGCCAAGGACTCATCCAACCAGTCGGAGGGTTCCCCTCCTCTTCACTGATACGGTCACGACAACTTTCAATCAGAGCTTTTTCTTCAGCTTCCGACCACTTACCTTGTTCATCCGAATTTGTGTGTCCATGGCCAAGGAACTCATCACGTCGCAATCTAAATTTAGCTGCAATATCTGGCGCATGATCGTACAGAGCAGTGTTAAATTGAGCCTGCAATGGAATGTCCAAATCGTCGAACATTTCCATTAATCGCCAAAAACCAACTCGGTTTCCATATTCCCGCCAAGAAAAAACACTCTCACTATTTGCTTGTTCAGGAGGGGCAATTCCAGCTCCTTTACCTTTCCCAAACCTAAAAACTTCCATGTTAAGAGCTGTAAAAACTGCTAGTCGCGTGCCATTTGGCCAATCATAACGCGGCCGGTCTAGGATATTTGAATATGAAAATCGATTATGATGCTCAATTGGCTGGTATGCAGGTCCGGACATAAAACACTCCTAAAGCAAACTGTCTATTTTATTGACGGCTTCAGCCTCCAAAGGCCCATCAAATGCAGCGGAGAATGCAACTTCAATATGTTGAAGGCTGGCCGCCCCAAAAATTGAGGTTGAGATTTTTTGCTCTGCTAAAGCATATCGTATTGCGGTTGCAGCATGATCTTCATCTCGTTTGCCAAGTACTCGCCAAACCGCGTCCGCTCTTGCCGTTTCTGCGTCAGGATCAGAATTTTCAGTTATGGGTATTTCGCGCCCATGACGTTCATTGGTTGCCAGCACTCCTGCAGCTAAGATTCGTATCCCAAAGACACCCAGTCCATGCGCATAACAAGCACCTAGAATTCCCCGAAAATCGGTTGTTCCAAAATTTGGAGAGACGTTTTTACCCGCGGAAGGGTTCAGTAGGTTGTAATAAACTTGAGCAGTCTCAAACCTCTCACTCGCAATCACATCCCGAACAGAATTTGGCTCACCGAGAGCTGTTATACCTATATGATCTGCAAGCCCGGCTTCCTTAATATATTGGAAAGCATCTGCAACGCCGCCTGGTTTGAGAATATCGTAGGTTGATAGCCAGTCACTATCTCCACTGCCAATGCGATTGTGAAGCTGGTAGACCTCAACTTTATCTAATTTTAATCTTTCCAAGCTAGCTTCAATCGCACGTCGAACAGAGCCATTCACATCATGCAAATCCTCAGGACCAAGAGCAATTTTAGTTGAAATACGAGGTCGATGTGCTGCAGGCATTCCCGCTAAGACTTCTCCAATATTGGTTTCGGACTCTCCGTTACCATACATTTGAGCTGTATCAATCCAGTCAGCCCCAACCTCAAGGCACCGATGAATAGCCTGTTCCTGTGTGGCTTTATCAGAATGGATCATCACCCCTCCTACAAAGCCCCCACCAAGGATCAATTCTGGAATTTTGAGACCCGTTTTACCGAGAGAGTTCTGCAACAACTTTTTCATATTAATCTCGATTATCCTTCCATCGATACACTCCGATCATAGCTCTACTTAACGGAGAAATGACGTCATGCATTGGTAAAACCTTAATTGGAACTGGTAATGGCCCTATCGTATCCAATGAAGCTCCAGATATTCTATCAGCAATAGATTTCCCCATAGCTGTTGCCATGGCAATACCGCGACCAGAATAACCCATTCCCGCAAAAACGCCGCGTGCTAGCTCGTGCAAACGAGGGAGACGTTCCGGGGTCATCGCAATCCAACCCTGCCAAATATGCTCGATTTCTATATCACCTATTTGAGGAAAAACTTTTAACAGTCGCGCCTTAGTCGAAGCATTGATCTTGCCTTCTGCACCTAACGGCACGATTGGTGCTGCTGTTGTTATAAGTCGATTTCCAAAATCCTTCCGAAAAGCCCATAGCGCTTGTCTGGTATCTGAAAATCCGTGGTTTTCAGGCAAAATACTTCTGGCAATATTATCCGTAATAGGCGAAGTCGCCGCATGAAATGTTCGAAAAGGCACAATAGTTTGCCGCAGTTTAGGCCAAAGAGCTTCTGTATAGCCATTGGTAGCGAAAACGAGATTATCGCTATCTATGTAACCCGCACTAGTCTCAACTCGCCAATATCCCTCAACTCTATTAACAGAGATAGCAGGCGAAGCACCATGAACTTTTGCACCCTCAACTATTGCCGCACGCGCTAAACCACGAGCATAACCGAGAGGCTGGATATGACCGCCACGTTCAAGAACCCAGCCCCCATGGCAATAAATTGGTGAGCCAGTGAGTTGAATAGTCTCTTCGCCGGTTAATAATCGTGTTGGCTGACCTGTTGCTTCCCAAGAAGCTTGCTTTTTTTTAACTCCCTTCATTCTACTTGGCCTGTGGGCTGGCTGCAGCCATCCGTTCTGAGCTGCCTCGCAGTGGATATCATACTGTCGAATGAGGTCGAAAACTAAATCGGCTGAGGACGCAACCCAGGCATTCAAATTCCTACCTGCATCTTTGCCGAATATGCGCTCGATATCATCGGGGTTGTGTCGTGAATATGCTGGAATAACCTGTCCGTTGTTGCGGCCAGATGCGCCAAAACCCACTTGTTTAGCCTCCAGCACTCGAACATTAACGCCATTCTTTGCTAAATGGAGGGCCGTCGATAGACCTGTGTAACCACCTCCAATTACAGTCACATCTGAACGATGCGCCCCTAATAAAGGAGGGGTATCGGGCGGAGCCTCAGCAGTATGAGACCAAAAATTTCTCGAGAAACTCTCTGTAGGTGCAGCCATCAGCAAGCCGCTCCAAATTCATTACTGGACTTTGAATATTGCCCTGTGATTGGAATTATGTGGAGTCACAATCTGATCAATTCTTCTTAGCAAATAGAAACTTTGTTATTACAGCAAAAGCTATTCGTAGAGATTTCCGTGTCTTGTCATTGAGTGTGTATTCTATAAAGTCGCCAGGGTATTTTTTAGAACCGCAAACGTACGATGACTCATGGATCGTCAGTGGAGCAAGTCTTGAGTCCCCAAATTTCTGTAACTTTTTGGGGAGTGCGAGGTAGTATCGCATCTCCTGGCCCCAGCACACAGCGCTATGGCGGCAATACACCGTGTATCGAAATACAGTGTGACGACCATACGGTTGTAATTGACGCCGGGACCGGCATCCGACCATTGGGAGTGAAGTTAGCTCAGCAAGGTAAAGGCAAAAACCTTGACCTACTGTTTACCCACACACACATGGATCATCTCGTTGGCCTACCGTTTTTTGCTCCTGCCTATAATCCACAAAACACAATTCGTTTTTGGGCGGGGCATCTGCTTCCGGAGCGGTCTTTAGAGGGTGCCTGTCGACACCTGATGTCAGATCCACTTTTCCCCGTTCCACCAGATGTGTTTCAAGCAAAGGTGTCGTTCATCGACTTTGACGAAAATTCAACAATTTCTCTAACACCAGAGATAACGGTCAAAACAGCACCACTAGATCATCCTGGAAGGGCTACTGGATATAGAATTGAATATGGAGGCAAATCTATCGCAGTAGTTACAGATACGGCTCACGTACCAGACGCTCCTAATAACAACGCTCTGAAATTGATGCACGATGCTGACATTGTAATTTATGATGCAATGTTCACTGAAGAGGAATTTAAGGATCGGCCAGACTGGGGACATTCCACTTGGGAGGAAGGAATAAAGTTAGCTAATATGGCAAGCGCAAAACAGCTGGTCTTATTCCACCACGACCCATCTCGTACTGATGAGGAAATGGACAAAATTGTTTCTGAAGCATCGAAGCGACGTCCTGGAACTATTGCTGCTCGTGAAGGCGAGACATTGACCCTTTGAAACTGGAGTTCCGCAGACACTTTCGCTTCAAGCGATTTCAATTAGAGCACGCACTAGGTATAGCTAGACGCGGATGGTTTATACCCTACCGCTATATCAATACATCACCTCCACCAGACATAAATTACCCAGCAGATATTTTCCTGGCGTCACAATCTGAGATAACCCTCACCTTAGAAAAAGCTGCACAATTCAGTGGGACCTGGCGCAGATTTTTAGGAAATAGCCCCCCTCCTTCTCCTCGCTTTAACCAAGATTGGTTCCCAGGACTTGATGCAGCTGTGCTGTATGGCTTGGTACGAACACAACAACCAAACCTAATTGTGGAAATAGGTAGTGGTCATTCAACAAGGTTTACTGCACAAGCTCTGTCTGATGGAGAAATAGAAGGCAAAATCATTGCTATAGATCCAGCACCAAGAGCTGATATTAGCGCCTTGACGGACCGCGTAGAAATTAGGCTAGAAAGTGTGCAGTCAACGCCTTTAGATATTTTTAAAAAACTAAAAAAAGGCGACATCCTTTTCATAGACTCCAGCCATATACTAATGCCTGGTTCAGACGTAGACGTTCTCTTCAACCGAGTACTGCCCATCTTACCAGTGGGGACACTCATCCATATCCATGACATCTTTCTGCCTTCACCCTACCCCTCTCACTGGGACTGGCGAGGCTATAACGAACAGAACGCCTTGGCGACTATGCTAGCAGGGGGGAATTATCAAATAGTTGCTGCGAACCAATTTGCCCGCATGCATATGAAAAAGACTATTGAAGATCTTTTTTCTGATCTTCCGCTTGCCCCTAATGGTGCGTTGGAAACTTCACTTTGGCTCAAAAAGTCCCGGACGAATTAAGTTTATTTTATGAAACTTATTGCCTATCCAACCTAAAAATTAGGGAACCTTTATAATTACAATTCAAAACGTCATCTGAAATGGAAGTCTGAATAGTGTGGGTTACATGAGAAAAAATTTCGTTTTTGTGATAGGCTTAGACGTCTACACCAAACTCAAATCAAAGAAGAAGCCAAGCTAAAACTATTC
>VMCJ01000168.1 GCA_008081395.1 Rhodospirillales bacterium
ACAAACGTTCAATCACACTGAATCTTAAAAAGGACTCTGCTCGCGAAATTTTTTTAAAATTGGTTGAAGAAGCTGATGTTGTTGTCGAAAATTACCGTCCAGGAGTTAAGACACGGCTTGGTGTCGACTATGAGGCCTGTCGGGCAGTAAATCCTCGCATCGTTTATGGGTCGATTTCTGGATTTGGGCAATCTGGCCCCTACAGAGATAGACCAGGTGTCGACCAAATCGCTCAAGGAATGGGCGGCCTGATGTCAGTAACTGGATTGCCTGGTCAAGGCCCAGTTCGGGTTGGAATTCCTATTGCCGACCTAACCTGCGGAATGTTCCTTGCAATTGGAATTCTTACCGCACTTTTAGAACGAGAAGTTTCTGGTGAAGGACAATGGGTCCATACTTCTCTGTTGGAAGCCCAAATTGCTATGTTGGATTTTCAAGCCAGCCGATGGACAATGGCAGGAGAAATTGCTCCCCAAGCAGGCAATGATCACCCCACAAGTGTTCCAACCGGAGTTTTCCCAACTTCGGATGGTCATATCAACATTGCAGCTTCTGGAGGTGTAATGGTTGAGCGTTTATCAGGCGCCCTTGGGGCTTCTGAGCTTCTTACCAATCCCAAGTTCACTAGTAACGAAAGTCGTTCGGAACACAGAAAAGATCTAAATGCTGTGATTGCAAGCTATACAGAAAAGCGCTCGTCCGCTGACCTTATTGAGGCTCTGAACGCCGCGGGTGTCCCTTGCGGTCCAATCTACAATATCAAACAAACCTTCGCCGATGAGCAAGTTCAGCATCTAGGCCTTGCAACACCAGCGCCCCATACTCACCTTGGCGATGTAAGTATTGTTCGACATCCCACCAATATGTCTCGAACACCATTCAAAATGAGGTCTGCTGCACCCGAACAAGGTGATGCTACAACTGAAACGCTTGCCGCACTTGGATATGATCAAGAAGCTCAGGCTAAGCTGAAAGCAGAAGGGGCAATCTAATCAATGTCTGAAGTTCTCATAGATACTGAAGGCTCAATCCGGCTACTGACCTTGAACCGCCCAGAAAAACTTAATGCGATTAATGATGCACTTTCTCACGCCCTTAAAAGCGCCATCAAAGAAGCAGCAAATGACGATAACGTCTCTGTAATCCTTCTCACAGGTGCTGGCCGTGCTTTTTCAGCAGGCGCAGATTTAAAGGAAGCGGCAAGCAATGGTCGGCGTCCACAGCGAGAAGCGTTGAATTCAGCTATCAGCTCAACATCAATCTACGACGCCCTGATCGCGTGCGATAAGCCAGTTATTGCCGCGGTAAATGGCTACGCACTTGGGGCAGGTTCTGCAGTCGCAGTGTCTTGCGACCTCGTGCTAGCAAGCGATGATGCCGTTTTTGGATACCCAGAGTTGAAACACGGACTCGCTGCAACGGCTGTATCTCCAACATTAGTTGCCCAAATTGGTCGGAAGCACGCCACTGAATTGCTGCTTCTAGCTGAAAATCTCCCAGCAGCCCGTGCAGCAGAAATTGGGCTGATTAATCGAGTCGTACCTAAAGATAAATTAATGACGACAGCAAAACTCTGGGCCAACATAATGTCTGGTTTTGACAATGACGCCCTCTGGATGACGAAGCGTATGATCAGACGTGCTTCTGAAATGACGCTATCACAGGCGCATGGTTTAGCTGCGGATAGTTTGACAGTAATGCGAGGCTTTTGATTTGGACTTTATCCAACTAACATTTCTTTAATTGCTTTCGAATATAATTGAGACCAATCATGAATTATGCAGATCCTTCAGACTTTAAAGCACAAGACCTCCAACAAATTCGGAGCCAGGTCGAAGGCTGGCTGAGCCACTTTGAGGCCGCATTAACAGCGTGCGACGCCAACAAATTATCGGATTGTTTCACAAGGGATGGAAACTGGAGGGATGTTCTAGCTTTTACATGGCACCTCACCCCGTTTGTTGGCGCTCCAAAAATAGGTGCTGGGTTTGTAGAGCGACAATCATCTGTCCTTGCACATAATTTTGAAATCAACCCAGAGCGGAGTGAACCAAGAAGGGTAACGAGACTTCAGAAAGACTGTATCGAAGCCATGATTCGCTTCGATACTAAACTTGGACGAGGTGAAGGTGTTCTTCGTCTCATAGAGGAGGGCACCACTTTAAAAGCTTGGGCACTCTCCACCTCGTTAGAGGAAATGAAGGGTTTTGAAGAAAAAATTGGAGCAAATCGGCCCAGTGGATCGGCATACTCCCGAAATTTTGGTGGAGACAACTGGGAAGATGCTCGTCGGCGCGCACAATCTTATGAAGATCATGATCCCACTGTTCTAGTAGTCGGCGGAGCACAGGCTGGGTTATCTATTGCAGCGCGATTGAATCAACTAGGTGTAGACACACTAGTGGTCGAAAAATGGCCACGGATAGGGGATAGCTGGAGAAAGCGCTATCATTCTTTGGCACTCCACAACTCCATCCACGTCAATAACTTGCCATACATGCCATTCCCACCCACTTGGCCAAATTATATTCCCAAAGACATGCTGGGCTTATGGTTTGAGTCATATGCCCAGATCATGGAAATCAATCATTGGACTTCGACTGAATTTACAAAAGGCGAATGGGATGATGCTGCAAAACACTGGAAAGCAACTCTAAAACTAGCCGATGGGTCAGAGCGGTTGCTAAAACCGCGTCATATCGTTTTTGCTAACGGTGTTAGCAGCTATCCATTGAAACCAGAGATCCCAGGACTGGAAGAATTTGAAGGCGATGTTATCCATTCAGAAGGCTTTGATAGCGGCGCACCTTACGCCGGCAAAAAAGCGATAGTGATTGGAACTGGCTCTAGCGGCAATGATATCGCTCTGGACTTACACAGCTTTGGCGTCGATACAACGATCGTTCAACGAGGCTCCACGACGGTCGTATCTATCGAACCATCCGCTAAACTCAATTACGCTCTCTATGATGAAGGGCTTTCAGTTGAGGAATGTGACTTAATTGGCCTAGCCGCTACTCCTCCTTTGGTCATCAAAGCCTATCAGCTTGCAGTTAAACGGATGATGGACCTCGACAAGGAAATGATCGAAGGCTTGGAAAAAATTGGCTTTAAATACGATATTGGTGAAGACGGCACTGGACACCAGATGAAGTACCGTCGGCGCGGCGGTGGCTATAATCTGGATGCAGGCAGCTCGGCTCTTATGATTAAGGGTGAAATTGGTCTTATCCAAAACGATGATATCGAAAGCTACTGTGCAAAGGGAGCTCGCATGAAAGATGGCTCCATAGTTGAGGCAGACGTTATTGTTCTCAGTACAGGTTACTATCCACAAGGGGAACTTGTTCGGCGCGCTCTAGGCGAAGATATGGCATCAAAAATAGGGCCTATCTGGGGTGAAGATGAGGATGGCGAACTCGCCAATATGTTTAAGCGGACCCCTCAGGAAGGCGCTTGGTTTATTGCAGGTAGCCTCACCCAGGTTCGTGTGTATTCCAAATACCTGGCATTGCAAATCAAGGCTCTGGAAGAAGGCCTAATTGATACCAATCCCTACTCTTAAGTTCAGTAAGGAAGGTCGGTTTCATGGCGTTAGAAGTCATCCCAAGCGGAAAAGCACTGGGTGCAGAAATTCGTGGAATTGACCTTTCAGAAGGCCTTAATGGAGACACACTATCAGCAGTCAATGCTGCTTGGTTGGAACACTTAGTTCTTCTATTCCGGAATCAAACTATCGATGATCACCAACTCCTGCAAATGGCTGAAAACCTGGGGGGCAGCCAGGCAACCAAATCTAGGGACTACTACGTAAAAGCTGGCTTCACTGAAAGATCTGCAAGATTGTCTGCGGTACCAGGAATTTCGATAATCTCAAACCTAGACGACGACGGAAATCCCGTCGCGCTTCATGCAGGAAGTGGAAGCCAGGAACTTCACTGGCATACCGATAATTCATACGTTGAAAACCCTCCAAAGGGCAGCATCCTTCATGCCCTTCAAACTCCGCAAGCAGGCGGCGGTCACACAAGCTTTGCAAATCAATATCTAGCCTATGAAAATTTGCCCGATGAACTAAAGGCAAAACTTCCTGGCTTACATATTCTACACGATGACAGCCGGAATACGGCTGGAGGTCTTCGTCCCACACGTGTTGCTGCGCAAGCTCGTAGCGAGGTGACTGGTCCTGTACACCCCCTTCTTCGCGTTCATCCCGAAACAGGAAAAAAAGCGCTTTACCTTGGGCGTCGTTATGCTTGGCCATCAAGTCATATCGTCGAATTAGACGACAATGAAAGTGAGAAATTATTGAACTCTCTCTGGTCCGCAGCCTCAAAACCTGAGATTACCTGGACACACTCTGACTGGCGACCTGGCGACGTTCTAATGTGGGATAATAGGTGCACTCTGCATGCTCGGTCTAAAGTCGATCATACCCAAGCAAGAGAAATGCACCGAACCCTAATCAAAGGTGAGGCTATTATAGCAGGATAGATTACTGTGAAGACGGAATAATCGGATCCAGCATAGGTTTACCCAAGATCAAGTCGGCACCCTTTTCCGCTATCATCATGGTACCTGCGTTGAGATTGGCCGAGAGCATGGTGGGCATAACAGAAGCATCAATTACTCGCAGTCCATCAATTCCACGTACACGAAGTTTATCGTCAACCACACTTGTAGGATCAGTTGACGGGGCCATGCGGCAGGTACCCATTACATGATAGGTCGTATTTCCATAATGGCGGGCGGCCTCAAGTAATTCTTCGTCTGTTTGTACACTTTCGCCTGGATAACTTTCAGCATCGACATACGGCTTAAGAGCTTCTGTATGGATTAATTTTCTTGCGAGCTTCATAGCACCAACAACAACTCTGCGATCTTCCTCCGCATCTAAATAATTTGGCTGGATAGCAGGTGCTTGAAACGGATCATTAGACTTAGCTCGAACGTATCCTAAGCTCTCTGGTCGATGCTGCCATGCTGCAATTGTAAAGCCTGGATGATCATCAAAAAACCCATGCATCCCAGGCTTGTAACTTGCTGGCGTAAATATGAACTGAAGATCATTGCTCTTTACGGCAGGGTCCGTATGCCAAAACCCATAAACCATAGATGCACTGAGGTTAACTATACTTTTTCCACCTATAAAATACTTAGCAATCTCGCCAAGGAGTTGAATACCCTTCGCCCGCTCGTTCAAAGTTTCGATGTTTTTGACCTTAACAGCAAAACGTGGAGCATAGTGATCGCGAAGGTTTTCTCCAACGCCTTTGAGCTCGTGTATTACTGGAATTTGGCATTCACGAAGCAAATCCCCAGGCCCTATGCCAGACAATTGCAGCAGCTGAGGCGAGTTGATAGCGCCACCACTTACAATTACCTCGCGATTAGCTCGAACTTCTAACTTTGGACCTCCACGACCACCCTTAGAAAATTCGACGCCCACAGCTTTCTTATTATCTAAAATCAGCCGTGTCGCATGTGCATCAGTCTTGATAGTTAAATTTTTTCGTCCTTTGGCCGGGTTGAGAAATGCCCTTGCGGTGCTCACTCGTCTTCGCCCTCTGACCGTTCGCTGAACGTACGAAACACCAGCTTGGTCTTCCCCGTTGTAGTCAGGGTTACGTGGAATACCTACTTCCTGCGCTCCCCTCATGAACGCCTCACAGAGAGGATGTTGGTAATCGAGATCTGTTACCGATAAAGGTCCCTCACGGCCCCGGAAAAAATCATCGCCTTCACCAATTCTTTGCTCGCATCGCTTAAAATAGGGCAATACGTCTGCGTAACCCCATCCTTGGTTACCACGCTGAGCCCAGCCATCGAAATCCATTCTTTGGCCACGATTGTATATGTGACCATTGATAGAAGAGGACCCGCCAAGGGTCTTGCCACGAGGCACATCGATGTTTCTATCAGCAGTCCAATAACTAGGCTCAGTCTCATAAAGCCAATTTACTGAGGGATTGTTCAGGGTCTTGATAAATCCCGCTGGGATGTGAATGAAGGGGTTCCAATCTCTAGGTCCAGCTTCCAGCAGACACACCGTGTACTTGCCATTCTCGGTGAGCCTATTGGCCAGAATACAGCCAGCTGATCCAGCTCCTACAATTACATAATCGAATGCTTCAGCCATATCGCAGCTCACTGTATTTGAAAGTGGAAGAAGGTTTTATCTGCAGATCATTAAAAGCCCAGGGACTAAAACTAAGACCAGTAGCCTAACCTTAAAAGGCTTGCTTATTATGATCCTCAGAGCTTTGCTGTGTTGGCAGTCGCGCCATTGTATAAAATCTGACTCACAGCGTCTGATGCTTTAACTTGAAAAGCCATAATCGCAGGATCAAAATCGCGCGTGGGCCGGGGTGTATGCTCAAAAGCTTGAAATTTATCCTCGCCACTCACGAGCGCCGCCGAGTCCCAATCACCTACAATTTGTTCAGTGTCTGCTGGCATGAAATGCATCGACACACCAATGCGACGATCCACTCCACTGTTAGGACCGCTGGCATGAGCAAGACGATAATTGTGTATGGACATCTGTCCAGGCATCAAAGGCATATGAACAGCGTGGGCGTCATCTACTCCGCGCGTTATTTCCTGCCCACGCGTCAGCATATTATCGGTATGATAGCGATCCTCATGCGTTAAGCTCTCTCCACGGTGCGTGCCAGGCATAACACGCATGCAACCATTTTCTGTCTGAGCTGGGGATAGGGCTAACCATGCTGTAATGACCTTATCGCTAGACAATCCCCAATAAGTGTTATCTTGATGCCACGAAACAAAACTTTCGGAACCTGCATCCTTGATCCAAAAAATTGTGTTCCAGCATAGAATGTTCGGGCCAATTAATTGTTTAATTGGGCTGAGCACCCTTTCGTCGCGAATAACATCATCCAGCCACTTAAAAAGCAGATGTGATTTTGCCCTATAAGCTGGAGGCAATTTTCCACCATTTTTTGCCTCAGCTGCTTCCAGGCTATCCCGACAAGCTGCCACTTCAGACGCTGTTAACACATCAACAGGAAAGACATATCCTTCTTGTTCATATTGGCGGATTTGGTCGTTTGTCAGTGACATTAGGGGGTCCTCCTGAGGTTCCTAATTTGAAAACTTTATTACTGCAGCGAAGCAATGCTTCTCAAAATTAATACCTGCTGTGACTCTGATACCTACTACACACTAGCATCTCTCTGAGCTGAACTAGCAACCATGCGAGCCACTTCATATTCTAAAACTGTTTCACCCTTTTGGTTGATTGCGCGGTTCAAGGTTTTGACTATTCCTCGTCCACCTTTGCTTGTTTCGCGGACCATTTGAACCTCAACATCGCAGTAGATGGTATCCCCTACGTTAGTAGGTCCCGTCATTTTCATTGTTGTCTCAAGCATAGCGAGGCCCGTCATTTGCATAGTGCCTTGCACTAAAAGACCTTCACAAAAACAGTAAACAAGGGCCCCGGGAACAGGGCGACCACCCTTTATAGCCCCATGCCTGTCAGAAAACGTTGCATCAGTAAATATCATCTCAACCATGCCTGTTGCATTAATGAAATTTACAAGATCGGCTTCTGTTATAGTGCGATTGATCGTTCTGAATCGATCACCCGCTTTCAGTTCATCCCAGCCAATTCCCAAACCTACAACACGCATATAATTAACCTTCCGTTTAAAAGTGTCAGTTTATCCTTAAAATCACGGCGCTGGAATTTTATCCCTGTGGCGACAAAGGTCTGCAACTGGACAACGCCAACACTCAGGCTTCCTAGCCTTACAAAGATATCGCCCATGCAAGATAAGCCAATGATGAGCATGCAGCATGTATTCAGGCGGTGTTCTCTTCAGCAATGAGAGCTCGACGGCAAGTGTAGTTTTACCAGGTGCTAGGCCCGTCCGATTTCCAATCCGAAAGATATGCGTGTCAACCGCCATAGTGGGCGCGCCAAAGGCCATATTGCGAACGACATTTGCTGTTTTTCTGCCAACTCCAGGAAGTTTTTCCAAAGCAGCCTGATCATCAGGCACTTCCCCTCCATGTTCAGAAAGAAGAATTTCTGAAAGCTTAATTACGTTTTTAGCCTTGGAGTTATATAGGCCTATTGTTTTGATATGTTCCTTCAACCCTTCTTCACCAAGAGCTACCATGGCCTGCGGTGTTTTAACGTCCTGGAAGAGTCTCTCCGTAGCCTTATTTACTGAAATATCTGTTGCTTGTGCTGACAATGCTACTGCCACCAGCAGTGTATATGGGTTTACAAAGTTTAACTCTCCTTGGGGCTCTGGGTTCAAAGCTGCAAGGCGTCGGTAAAATTCGGCCACTTCGGCCTTGGGCATCGGTCTCGGCATGATGCGCTATACTGAGCTATAAAGAGAGGTATGCAAGAGGTGTCCATGAAAAATAACGCCGAGAGCAAACCAATTTTTGAAGCCACTCTCTATCCCTACCGCAGTTTGCCCCCAGAAGTTTTTTGGTGGCTAATGGCAGGAGTTACAGGAGTAAGTTTCACTACAGGGCTAGCATTTGCCTCAATTGGGGCATGGCCTATTTTGGGTTTTTTTGGACTTGACGTGTTACTTCTTTTCATTGCCTTCCGTTTGAATTATCGATCTGGAAGGTTGGTAGAAACGGTTACTCTAACGAGGGAAGAGCTTCTAATTCGAAGAATTCAACCGAGTGGGAAGGTAATAGAGAAACGCCTGCAGCCTTATTGGCTACAAGTTGACTCAATACCCACGTCAGAGGAAATAGGTGCTCCCCCAGCAGAAATTCGCCTCTCAAGTCATGGAAAAGTTTTCTCATTAGGTCACTTCCTAACCGACGATGAACGATCCGATCTAACAGAAGCACTAAATAATGCTCTTTCCAAATGCAGAGCCATGCCGGAACTTCAATGACTATGCCATACACAAATCCATCAGATCTCTCAGGGCTTGATATCCTAGTAACTGGCGCAGGTAGAGGCCTTGGGAAAGCTGCAGCTAGAATGCTAGCAGGATGTGGCGCCAAAGTTTTTGGCGTATCTCGAACAGAGAGCGAGCTAAACGAGCTTAAAAATTTAATTCATAACGACGGTGGGCAGGCAGAAGTCGCCAAACTAGACGTAACCGACTTAAACGCGGTTCGGAGTCTAATTGGTGATTTACCGAAACTGGATGCGGTCATCAATAATGCTGGGTGGAACCATCCTCAACATACATTTGATGTCGACGACACTACCTTTGATGCGATGGTGGACATTAACCTTCGAGCTACTTTTGCAGTTGCACAAGCAACAGCAAGGCGGTTCAAACAAGACGGTACCAAAGGTTCAATCGTGAATATGTCCAGCCAGATGGGTCATGTGGGTGGGCCTCTGAGAAGCGTCTATTGCATGACAAAATTTGGACTCGAAGGCATGACCAAGGCTATGGCTGTAGACCTAGCTGGCGAAGGAATTCGCGTTAACACGGTGGCACCAACTTTCGTAGAAACACCACTAGCATCCGAATTTTTAAAAGAACAATCTTTCAGGGACTTTGTCATTGGATCTATTCCTATGGGTAAACTCGCTACTGAAGACCAAGTTGCTGCAGCATGCGTATATCTCTGCTCCCCACTTTCAGCGATGACCACAGGAACAAGTATTTTGATAGATGGCGGCTGGACTGCAAAATGACGACGCGTATTGTATTTCTAGACCGAGCAATCTTCGCAAATTCGGTCAAGCTTGAAGCACCCTCATTCAGCCATGAATGGTCGGATTACCCAGAAACAAAGCCACATCAAGTTGTTGAACGACTAAGTGGATGCAAAATTGCTATCTCTAGCAAGATTCCAATCAAAGCTCCGGATATGGATCTTCTTCCCAACCTGAAAATGATAGCGATTGCAGGCACAGGCACCGATCACATCGATATCGAAGCAGCTACACGTAAGGGGATAACGGTAGCGAACCTCAAAGGATATGCCTGGAGAGCAGTAGCTGAGCACGCAATTGCCCTATCTTTTTCCCTTGCTCGTAATCTCAAAAGTTATGGCAATGCTGTTGCTAAAGGCCACTGGTCCGATGCTGATGCCTTTTGTTGGCACGGTGGAGGCGAAATCCGCGACCTTTTAAATTCATGCTTTGCAGTTTTCGGCCGCGGTGCAATTGGAGCGGAGGCCGGACGGCTCGCAAGCCTTCTTGGAATGAACGTAATCTATGCCGAACGCAGAGATGCAAAGCATGTCCGCCCAAATTATGTAGCCTTTGATGAAGCCCTAGCCATGGCAGATGTGATCAGTCTGCACTGCCCTCTCATAGACTCAACACAAGGAATGATTGACGAATCTGCTTTTGCCAAGATGAATAGGAAACCAATATTAATTAACTGTGGACGTGGAGGCTTAGTCAATGAAATGGCGCTAGTTAAAGCGTTGAATGAAGAACAGATTTCTGGAGCTGGCTTTGACGTTTTGTCGAAGGAACCCCCAGATACAGACGACCCCAATCCATTTTTAAAACTAGCTGATCTGCCAAATGTAATTATTACACCGCACGTAGGCTGGGCCAGTGGAAATGCAATGCAAGCAGCAGCTGATATGCTTATCAGTAATATAAATGCATTCCAAGCTGGCAAACCTGAGAACGTTGTTGTGGTTTAATGGGCCATCCGCCACGCGAAATTGTGGATGCCTTGATCCGCTTAAAATTGGTCAACGAACCAGTTTCAGGAGAACCCCTCATAGGTGGTGTTTCATCCGATATCTGGCGAATTGATAGGCCAAACGGACCAATTTGTGCAAAGAGGGCTCTTGGTAAACTTAAAGTAGCTGCCGATTGGCATGCCCCGGTTGAACGAAGTATTTATGAAGCAAGGTGGCTTACTCGTGCATCTGCCGCTTTGCCGGGAGTAGCGCCTAAAATGCTGGGGCAGGATGAAGTGTCCGGTGTTATTGCTCTAGAATGGCTTCCACCAGACAAACATCCAGTCTGGAAAACAGAGATGATGACTGGGCACATTCCCCACGCATTCGCGGGGGAAGTAGGGCGCCGGCTGGCTCGCATTCATTCTGTAACAGCTCTCGTGCGCGACCCATCGGTTGAGGTGGATTTTCCAACGGATACAATTTTTTATGCGATCCGGCTTGAACCTTATCTCGCAGCAATGCGGCCAGTGTGGCCAGACTTAGCCCCCCAGCTAACCGCTTTGATTAACAGAACCGCTTCAACAAAACGCTGTCTTATCCATGGAGATATAAGCCCAAAAAATATTTTGATGGGCCCATCCGGTCCTGTTTTTATTGATGCAGAATGTGCTTGGGCAGGAGACCCTGCTTTTGATCTTGCATTTTGCCTTAATCACTTACTGCTTAAATGCAATGTACACCCCGACAAGTTAGAAGATTTCGGCAAAAGCTTTAAAGAGCTATCGCAAGCGTACTTGAAAGGTGTTGATTGGGAATCCCAACAAGAACTAGAGATGCGCGCCGCCACTCTTTTGCCAGCTCTTTTACTTGCACGAGTAGATGGAAAATCGCCCGCCGAATACATCACTGCTTCGAAGGATAAAGAACGTATTCGCAAGATTGCTTCGTCATTAATTCAATCCAGTCCTCACAGCCTTACCAAAATATGGAATACCTGGTCAGAAGGATTTTTATAGCTATGCCAATTAATCAGAAATAATGAGTGTGATTTTGAGCAAGGCTATAAAGCACAAACAGTTTTGCTTTAAACGCTCTAAATTTCGCCGAAACCTTGATCAATTAAATCTGAAACTGCCGAGACCGCTTCATCGGCCCTATGGCCTTCAGCTACTATTATCACTTTAGTTCCAAATTCAGCGCCCAGCATCAAAAGGTCCATAATTGAATTGGCCTCTGCTGTCTCACCATTACACTGGATGAAAACGTCGGCTTCAAAAGTTTGCACCAGGCTGGCCACCTTAGCTGCGGGACGCGCATGAAGCCCCTTTGGATTACAGATGACCGTCTCTTTAGCAGTGCCCAAATTAGTCACCATTACTTAATACACGACTAGCCATGCAGATATATTTTTTTCCCGCATCTTCCGCCTGAGTTGCACAATCTTTCAAAGCTAGCTTCTCACGTGTCTGCGCGAGTTTAACAAGCATAGGAAGATTTACTCCGGCGATTACCTCAACTTGCGCACCTTCCATAATCGATATAGCTAAATTTGAAGGAGTACCGCCAAACATATCAGTTAACAGGACTACTCCATCGCCAGAGTCATTTCTTCGAACAGCTTTAGATATGTCTTTTCGGCGAGCAATAGGATCATCTTCAGGTCCAATCGCAATAGCTTCCGCTTGAGGCAAGTCACCGACTACATGTCGCAGCGCCTTCAAAAGTTCTGCTGCTAATTCACCGTGAGAAACGACCACTATGCCGATCATAAAATCCCCTCCGGCTAAATTCCCTGCACCCAGGTTAATTTGATTACACTTATTACGAACACCTCTTAACCTGCCAGTTAAAAAAGATCACGCAATATCGCAATAGCTGGTGCAGCTTTACGTCTAGCATCAGAAATAGCTTGTTGTGGTCGGTTTTAATTAGCTCTTGATTAATTCGGGTCGAACTAAGCTACAGGCAAAGTAACTAAAAAACGGGCTCCAATTATATTATGGTCAGTCGCCCTTCTATTTTCAGCAATTATTGTTCCGCCGTGGGCTTCAACAATTTGCCTAGAAATTGAAAGGCCGAGCCCCGAATGCTCACCGAAAGCTTCTTCATTAGGACGTTCCGTATAAAATCTTGCAAAAATGGCATCTTCCTTTCCAGGAGGTATACCAGGCCCGTCATCTTCGATAGCAATAGTGAAAACGTCACCAAAACGAGATAATCGCATATTAATCTGACCAGTTATCGGGCTGAACGATCTGGCATTACTGATTAAATTTTGAAAAACCTGTCCTAGGCGAAGTTCACCGCCCTTGACCCAAGCCCCTTCCAAAAGCGGCTCGGAAATTTCTAAATGAAGTTTAGGAGCCTGCGGCTGCACAACTATAGTATTTTCGATCTCCATGAGTGTTTTAAGCACCTGAACCAGATCTATGGATTCCATCTCTTCCCTAGACATTTCAGCATCGAGACGCGAAGCATCAGAAATATCACTTATCAGGCGGTCGAGGCGTTCAACATCGTTTTGGATGACACCAAGCAAACGCTGGCGTTGGCTTTCATCATTCACACGTAAGACCGTTTCTACTGCGCTTTTTAGCGACGTCAGTGGATTTTTTATCTCATGAGCGACATCTGCAGCGAATTGCTCTGTCGCCATCATTCGGCTTTTAATTGCTTCCGTCATATCTCGCAGAGCGACCGATAGATCGCCTATCTCATCTTTCCGCTCTGATAGGTCAGGTATCGACTGCTCCCAAGACCGTCTACCTCGATTCCGATTCACAGCATGTGCCAACGCTCGTAACGGACGGGAGATTGCATTTGCGAGATATAGAGAAGCTAAAACTGACAAAAACATTGCAACTGCAAAAACACGAAGGATATCGTAGCGCACCGCCCTGACAGCCTGCGCTACTGCTTTACCCTCTTGAGAGAGCATCACAGCCCCAATGATTTGCTTAAACCGTTTAGTCGGAGATGTTGCTGTCAAAATCAAACGGCCATCTGACATGCGTCGAACGGCTCCATCAATTTTTCCCGACAATGCCGAAACAGTTTCCGGGTAATCAAAAGCTGTCTGATTGGGACCTTCGGTATAAAGAGGCCGCCTGCGAACAAATTTTTCCCATACTGGGGTTATCAAATCGTAGGTCCTATTGAAAAAAGCTTCAAAGCCACCGGACGAATTTGGTGGCGGCAAACTTTCGATTTGAATTAGCCCGCTACCGCCTACCACGCGACGACTGTCAACCATCAATCCAGAATTTGGCGTAAACACTCGGACTCGTGGACGATCAGGATTGGCAAATCTGTTAACAAGACGCTTCGCGAGTTCTGGTTGAAGAAACGCTTCAACACCACTGTCTCCACCCTGCTCGATACCAGCACTTTCTCCAAGGGCCTCAGCCACCAAAGTCGCTTGTGCTTTCAAGATAGCAAGCTCGCTCTGTATTAATTGAGATTCATACCGTTCAAGATAGAGAAGCCCAAAAAAAAGAATGCCAGGACCAACCAAATTAACCAACAGAACGCCGCGAGCTAATGGCGAAAACCGAAGACGACCTCTTTGATGACTGGCTGAAACATTACGTTGGATTACCCAATCCCAAAGTACCAAAGTCGGCGCAATGAAAATTCGGCGCAACAAAGCTTCTATTCAGCCTTATACCGATAACCAACACCGTACAAAGTCTCGATATGGTTAAATTGAGGATCACATTGTCTCATCTTTTTCCGCAAGCGCTTGATGTGACTATCAATTGTTCGGTCATCAACATAAATGCTATCGCCGTAAGCTGCATCCATTAACTGATCACGGGTTTTGACGAAGCCGGGACGGATAGCTAAGGCTTTTAAAAGCAGAAACTCTGTCACCGTTAAATTCACCTGATCACCCTTCCAGAGACAGAGGTGGCGAGCTCCGTCCATCACAAGATGGCCTCTTGTAAATTGCTCTGCTCCAGCCTGTGCTGTTTCCTCTCCTATATCTACGCGGCGAAGCAAAGTACGGATGCGTTCTACTAATAGTCTTTGAGAAAACGGCTTTCGGATGTAATCGTCTGCTCCTAGGCGTAGACCAAGAACTTCATCAACTTCATCATCTTTTGACGTCAAAAAAATAACTGGAAGAGCTGTTGTCCGACTACGCAGCTTTTGAAGGAGCTCCATTCCATCCATGCGAGGCATTTTGATATCAAGTACGGCAAGGTCAACTGGAACCTGTCGGATACCGCGGAGAGCCTGCTCACCGTCGGTATAGGTGTCCACACCAAACCCTTCTGCCTCGAGTGCAATTGAGACGGAAGTTAAGATGTTTCGGTCGTCGTCAACGAGAGCGATGCGATGAACCATGATGGAGGCCGTCCTTTACGCTTGATTATCACTATAAAGGAATGGCTGCAGAATGTGACCACAATTAGTCATTTACGTACCAGTTGCGCCGCAATTGGCATAATGCTTCCATTTATTTCATGACTGATAAGACTCGCCTTGCCGTCGATATTGGCGGAACATTCACAGACTTAGCTATTGAAGGTCCCTTTGGGCGCCTATCGCATAAGCTACTGACTACACCTGATGCACCTGAGCGTGCAGTTATCGAAGGAATTAACACGTTGCTCAAAAGCGCATCTGTTAATCCTGAAGATGTAGCCATTGTCATTCATGGCACGACTTTGGCAACAAATGCGATAATAGAGAGAAAGGGAGCAAAAACAGGGCTTGTGACCACAGCGGGTTTCCGGGACTCAATCGAGATGGCATATGAGCACCGTTTCGAGCAGTATGACCTCTATATGGAGAGACCACCTGCCCTTTCTCCTCGTCACTGGCGACTTGAAGCTGAGGAGAGGATAGCCGCTGACGGCTCAATCCTGTTACCCTTAAAGGAGTCTTCTCTGGATTCCGCTATAAGTATCTTCAAAACGGAAAACATAGAAGCAATAGCGATCACCTTTTTGCATTCTTATGTAAATCCAACTCATGAGCTTCTCGCTGGCGAAATATTTTCAAAAGCCCTTCCAAACGTGCCAATCACGCTAAGCCATCAAGTCTGCCCGGAAATTAGAGAATACGAGCGAACATCAACAGCACTAGCAAACGCTTATGTTCAACCCCTCATGGCAGGGTACCTTCGTCGCCTAGCCGATGATTTGCAGGAGGCCGGTCTCTATTGTCCGTTGCTCATGATGACATCAGCAGGCGGGGTAGTCACAGTGGACACCGCTGCAGCAGAACCCGTCCGCCTTGTCGAGTCTGGTCCAGCCGGCGGCGCAATATTGGCCACACAAATTGCCAAAGAAAATAACGAAGCACATGCCCTAGCATTTGACATGGGAGGCACTACTGCCAAGCTCACACTGATCGACAACATGACACCACAATATGCGCGCTCATTTGAAGTTGCGCGTGCACATCGCTTCCTTAAAGGCAGCGGCCTGCCATTGAGGATTCCGGTCATAGATATGGTCGAAATTGGCGCTGGTGGTGGCTCAATTGCGCGCATCGACAACCTAAACAGAATTACGGTGGGCCCAGATAGTTCCGGAGCATCACCAGGTCCAGTTGCTTATGGAAAAGGAGGTCTACAACCCACCGTAACCGACGCTGACATCGTTATGGGGAGAATTAGTCCGACCCACTTTGCTGGAGGACGGATTAAAATTGATGTTTCCTCCGCTGAAAACGCAATATCAAAGGATATTGCTAATAAATTAGAAATTGATGCTCTAACTGCGGCAGCCGGTATAGGCGAAATAGTCGACGAAAATATGGCAAACGCAGCACGTATTCATGCCGTCGAAAATGGTAAAGATACTGAGAGCAGAACTATGATTGCGTTCGGCGGCGCAGCTCCAATTCATGCCGCTCGACTTGCAGAGAAACTAGGCATTAATCGTGTCATTATCCCAAAGGGAGCAGGAGTTGGTTCAGCCTTCGGCTTTCTCGCAGCTCCCATAGCATACGAAGTGGCTCGTTCTCGTTTGATAGAACTAAAAAACTTTGATTATGAAGCTCTCTCTCAGATCTTTAGTGACATGGGAAAAGAAGCGCATGCAGTTGTTCGACTTGGCGCGCCAGATGCACCATTAATTGAACGTCGTGTGGCCTACATGCGATACCGCGGACAAGGGCACGAGATTGCTGTTAGCCTCCCAAATAAAATTTACGGGGCCAAGGATTCTCAAACATTAAGGGATGCATTTGAAAAGGAATACTCCCGGGTATTTGGCCGAGTTATTCCCAATTTAGAAATCGAAGCCATAACATTCACTTTAGCGGTCGGGACCAAACCATCCGATATTGTGAAATTACAGCCAACCTCAATTAGCTCCCTTCCTGAACCAGAGCAAAAAAAACAAGTTTTTGATCCAGGAACCGGTAATAGCCATCAGACTGCATTTTACAGTCGCAGAGCCCTCACACCTGGAACAAAATTAATTGGCCCAGCGCTTATTGTGGAAGATGAGACAACAACTGTGGTCCCACCTAGTTTCGTAGCTGAAATAAATTCAGGAGGACATATCATTCTGACTCGGGAGGTTGTTTAGATGAATTCAGCAAATAGTGCCGGCGATAAAATGGCCACAATCCGATGGCAGGTTATGTGGGATCGCCTTCTATCAGTGGTAGAAGAACAAGCACAAACACTGGTTCGAACGGCTTTTTCCACATCAACTAGAGAAGCAGGTGATGTGTCCGCTGGAGTATTTGATTTAGATGGAAAGATGCTAGCGCAAGCTGTGACAGGAACGCCCGGTCATATCAATTCAATGGCTCGGTCCGTCACCCATTTTATAGCTGAATTTCCCATTGAAGGCATGTCACCCGGTGATGCATACATTACCAATGATCCATGGATGGGAACGGGTCATCTTCATGACCTAACAGTAGTATCTCCCTGTTACAAAGATAACCAGATGGTTGCTCTATTCGCGTGCACCAGCCACTTGGTCGACATCGGTGGCGTGGGGCAATCACCTGACGGCAGGCAAGTGTACCATGAAGGTCTCTACATTCCGATCTTACCACTCATTAAAAAAGGTCAAATGGAGGAGTGGCTCCTTAAGTTAATACGGGCAAATGTAAGAGAGCCAGTTCAAGTTGAAGGTGACATCTACGCTCTGGCAGCCTGCAATGAAACAGGCGCTAAACGCTTACTATCCATGATGAGTGAATACGGACTCAACGACCTTAAGGAGCTTGGGGCTTACATTATATCGACTAGCCGTTCCGGTATGTCAGATGCAATCAATAAATTGCCAAAAGGGCAATGGACAGCATCAATGCGAATTGACGGTTATGAGGAGCCAATTGACCTTGTTGCCACCTTATCAATTGGTGATGGAGAGATTTTAGTTGATTTTACAGGCACTTCAGATGCTGTTGGGCGTGGTATTAACTGTCCAATGTGCTACACGGAAGCATATACGTCATTTGGGGTAAAATGCGTCGTTGCTCCATCAATCCCTAACAATGCAGGCACACTCGATGCCATCAAGGTGACGGCCCCAGAAAATACAATTGTCAATGCACTGCACCCGGCAGCAGTAGTAGCACGCTCTACAATAGGCCATATGCTACCTGATGTTGTCTTTGGGTGTATCGAGCAAGCGATACCTGGAGTTGTTCCAGCTGAAGGCACATCTAATCTCTGGACGATAAAACTTGGTGCCGGTCATGGTATGGGAATGATTGGCTCCAAAAACGCATCGCCTTTTATGGTTAATTCGTTCCACTCTGGTGGAGCGGGAGCGCGACCATCACAAGATGGGCTCTCGGCAACTCCATATCCCAGCGGCGTTCGAAACGTGCCTGTTGAGGCGACCGAAGCAATTACACCCATAGTTATTTGGCGGAAGGAATTTAGACAAAATTCTGGTGGACCTGGTCGCTACCGTGGCGGCCTTGGTCAGGTTATGGAAATAGAGAATAGAGAAGAGGTACCCTTTGGAATATTCGCCACTTTCGAGAGGGTTCATTACCCACCTCGAGGCCGGGCAGGAGGATCAAGCGGAGCAAAAGGTAGAATCAGCTTAGCAAAAGAAAAACGCGATCGCCGTAACAAAGGCTTTCAAATAATTCCAGCGGGAGAACGTCTCGTAATCGAGATGCCTGGAGGTGGCGGGATAGGTGTGGCTTTTGAGCGAGACCCTTCCGCCGTCGCAGCGGACGTAAAAGCTGGGTTTATAACAATCGAAGCCGCCTCAACAGATTATGGAGTAGTTGTAAGAGATGATGGGCAAGTCGATTTTGAAGCAACTAAAGCCCTTAGAATGTAACTAAAATAGGTCATAATCCCTGCAATACCCTCGGCATAACCTCCTTGGCAAAAATTTCCATGGATTCCATAACTTGAGAGTGAGGCGTTCCTAAGGACTGAAAAGCCGGTATCACGGCAGTCACACCAAGCCGCCGGCCATAGCTAATCAACTGCTCTGCCACCTGATCAGGCGACCCAAGTAAAAATCTATCCTCAAGTAACTCTTCAAATGGTAGATCAAGGTTATTATCTCCATCCGCCATGGACTTATCTTGTCCCCACGCATGGTAAGATTTGTATTTTGCTTCAAGAGAAGGTCTTGCAATGCGAATCGCCTCAGCTTCTGTGGCTCCAAGGTAGCATTCTCGCATAATGGGCAACACTTTTGGCTCTGGCTTGCCTGCAGCCTCCAATGCGCGTCGATACACATCAAGCTGCCGTTCTATTGTTGCCATAGTTTGATGTGGATTAATGAACCATGCATCTGCCATTCTCGCTGCACGTTCAATTCCAGCATCAACATTAGCGCCAATCCAAAAAGGTGGATTGGGTTTCTGCAAGGGTTTGACGGAACAAGAAGCATTGTCTAACTCGAAATGAGAGCCTTTCATATTCACCGCTTCTTCGGTCCAGAGACGACGGATAGCCACCAGGTTTTCCTCAAACCGACGGCCTCTTTCTTTAGCGGTCGTACCAAATGCTTTAAATTCGACCTCGCGATAGCCAATACCTGAACCAAACACCAAGCGTCCGCCAGACATGACATCAATAGCTGCAAGCTGCTCGGCTATATCAAGGGGCTTATGCAACGGTAAAAGCACAATACCCGTAACAAGTTTGATACTGGGTGCTTCCACCATAATACGTGCTAAAAATGGTGTCTGCTGAAGAGCCTGCACAGGAGACATCGAATAGTGTTGTCCCTTGGTTAGGTAACTATAGCCAAGCTTGTCTGCCAAACGGGCACACTCACACGCTTTGGCAAAAGCATCTTGCATATCCGTGCCTGAGGGATACTGACCTCTCATGCTAAAGCCATATTCCATCATTTTTTCCTCTCTTGATACACCGATACTTCCTAATGCTAACATGTAGTCAATCAGTACACACGAAGGGCTGCGCTCATGAAAGGCATTGTTTTTACTGGAGACCGGAATCTAGAACTTATGGAGTTTCCAGACCCAGAACCAGGCCCACGAGACGTTATTTTGGAGATCAAAGCGTCCGGTATGTGTGGCACGGATCTAGGCCTTTATCGCCGTTCATCTACTTCAATCACTGAGAGCGACCTAATTATCGGTGGGCATGAACCTGCCGGCATAGTCGCAGCTGTTGGAAACGGTGTCTTAGAGACAGAAGCACGTGTTGGTGACCGGGTTATGGATCATCACTATGAAGGCTGTGGACACTGTAGACACTGCAAGACTGGCTGGACCCAAAGTTGCGTGGAGGGACCTATTGTTTATGGCAACCGTGGTGGACATGGCGCTCACGCCAAGTACATGAAGGTTCCAGTCCATACACTTGTTCCACTACCAGAAGAGCTTTCCTTCCAAACAGGCGCCGCTATCGCATGTGGAACCGGGACCGCTTATGGGGCACTGAAGCGGCTAGGCTTGGAGGGTGACGAAACGATCGCCGTTTTCGGACAAGGACCAGTTGGTCTATCAGCAACCCAATTAGCTGCAGCAATGGGCGCACGCGTCATAGCAGTTGATCCAGAATCTGATAGACGCGAAATGGCTTTGAGCCGTGGGGCGGAAATTGCCCTCGATCCTAGTGACGGTAAAGTTGTTCAAGCAATCAAGGATCTGACACACGGCGAGGGTGCTGATAAATCTCTCGATGCAACTAATTCCGTCGACGCTCGCCGAAATGCGGTTCAGTCAACTAGGACATTCGGCAGCTCTGTAATGGTGGGGGTTGGTGGAGAAATCACACTTCAGGTTCTTCCTGATCTTATTCGCAGGCAATTAACACTTATTGGTCATCAAACTTTTTCTAAGGTTGGCCAGGCAGACTGTGCCCGTTTCATTGCCTCACGTAAGATCGATATCGACAGCATATTTACCCACAAATGGAAATTACACCAGGCTGAAGAAGCATATGATTTGTTTGATCAACAGAAGACAGGCAAGGGTTTTTTCGAACCCGCCTGACATCTCCAAAGTACCAATAATGCGGCAATATTAATTACCTAAATCTTCGAGAAAGCATTTGGAGGAGGCCAACATGGCTGACAATGAATTTGATTATATTGTTATTGGGTCCGGCTCTGCTGGGGGAGCTGTGCTGGGAAGATTGTCAGAAAATGGTCGCTTCAAAGTCCTTTGCTTAGAGGCAGGAACAAAAGGAGCAAAATATATCTGGACTCGCCCTCCAGCTGGAGCTGCTAATCTTGTAGATAATCCAGCTGCCAACTGGCGCTATCAATCAGAGAGCCATGAAGGTCATGGTAATCGGCAAATATATGTTCCAAGAGGTAAAATTCTTGGTGGCTCGAGTGCAATCAATGGAACTATCTACAACCGCGGCCAAAAAGCTGACTACGACACATGGGGACAAATGGGTTGCCGTGGTTGGAGCTTTGAAGATGTTCTGCCATTTTTAAAAAAAATAGAAAGTACTGATATCGGTGATGATGCCCATCGTGGCCGCAGCGGTCCTATCAGAGTAACAGAAGCGGCCAAACTAACACCCTTCTATGATCTATTTATCGACGCAGCAAAGGTTCAGGGACTTCCTCATAACCCTGATTATAGCGGTGAGACACAAGAAGGTGTCGCGATGGCTCAACAGACAGTGTTCAAGGGTGAAAGAGAAAGCACTGCGGTCAAATACATAGAACCAGCACGCAAACGGTCTAACGTCACAGTCCATTCCGGTGCTGAGGCTGAAGAACTTCTTTTTGAGGGCAAACGGTGCATTGGGGTCTCTTATCGAAGGAACGGAAGGGTGGAAAAGGCATTTGCAGCGCGTGAGATTATTGTTTCATGTGGGACCGCGAATTCACCAAAATTGTTAGAGTTATCTGGGATAGGCAACCCAAAAATTTTATCTGAGCACGGAATCAAAACATTCCATGAGCTGCAGGGCGTAGGCGAAAATCTGCGAGATCATTTTGGCCCTATCCTGAAATGGCGTTTTAATCAGGAAGGGTTATCTCTTGCAAAACGAGGGCAAGGTGCGCGTTTTGCCCTAGAGATTGCAAAATATGTGACCTTACGGAAGGGTTTCATTTCTCAAGGTATTGGCACTCTGCGCGTATTTGCTCGGTCTAGGCCAGAATTAGAAAACCCGGACGTGATGATGGTTGTGGCGCCTTATATGATCGAGATGCGCGGGGGAAGAAGTCGGCGTATGTCGCCTATAGAGGGTTTCTTTATGTATTCTCACGCCCAAAGAACAGAAAGTACGGGCACGATGCATATTCGCTCTGCTGACCCATCTGAACCACCAAAAATTGGGTTCCGCTTCTTGCAAACTACAAATGACCGTTTACTGGCCATTGCCTCCATCAGAATGGCGCGAGCTATCGTGGAAAGCCCCCCTCTAGCTGAAAAAATCGCTGAAGAATTGGCCCCAGGTGCCAATGTACAAAGTGACGACGAAATTCTGGAATATGTTCGGAATGAAGGTACGATCACTCACCACATGATTGGTACTTGTAAAATGGGCCATGATCCAATGGCTGTAGTTGATGACCGTCTGCGCATTCATGGACTAGAGGGAGTCCGTGTTGCGGATGCTTCAATTATGCCTACCCTCACATCAGGAAATACCAACATCCCTAGCATAATGATTGGTGAGAAATGTGCAGCGATGGTGCTGGAGGATGCAGCTTGACCACCAGGGGGCCGGATTGGGGTGGTGTTATGCCACCAAATGAAAGTTTTTTAGCAAAAGCGCCAAAGGAATTAGCTCTAGAACCAGATCTCCCCATCATAGATACGCATCTGCACCTATGGCAGTTATTTCCTGGGCAACCTTATTTATGGAGGGAGCACGCCGCGGATGTCGAAGTATCTGGCCACAACGTGGTTAGCTCCGTCTATGTGGAATGCAATGCTTTTTATCGAA
>VMCJ01000064.1 GCA_008081395.1 Rhodospirillales bacterium
AAATGCAACAATTGATCTGCAACCTTTCAGGATTGATCGTTATCGCTAGAAGGCCGATCAATCTTAACATTTAACAGGAGTTAAATTTTAGCCGGAACAGGTAGAGCCCTTTAACTATTCTCCAAACTAATTTTCTTCTCTCCGTATCCACTGCACAATATGTTCACCAATCATGATCTAGGGCTGATTTTTTGCACTCAATATAGAAGAGGGAGTGCTTTCAGTGCTGGAATAGTCTGGCCCAACTTCTATGAGAGGCACTGCTCTGGGAAAGAACTGGGCTTCGTGTCAAGCTTAAGAACCAAACTGACTATTCTTTAGCAGAGGCACACTATGTCTGACCTGTATTCTAAGTATGAAAAGCTTGAGATTGATCGTCCATCGGAACGAATTTTGCGAATTACATTCAATCGGCCCGAGCGTCTAAATGCTGTAGATGCGAAGGGGCATCAGGAGCTTTGTGATATCTGGCGCGATATAGATCGCGATAATAGCGTCAATGCAGTTCTATTGCGCGGTATTGGAAGAGCTTTTTCTGCCGGCGGTGACTTTGACATGATCGATAACATTATCGCCGATTCAAAATATAGATGGCGCGCCCTGAAGGAAGCGCGCGACTTAGTTTACAACATTATTAACTGTTCAAAACCAATTGTCTCAGCCATTCATGGTCCCGCCGTTGGTGCCGGTCTTGTTGCCGGGGTCTTATCTGATGTCTCAATTGCAGCCAAAGACGCTCGGATTATTGACGGTCATACTAGGCTTGGGGTCGCCGCAGGTGATGTTGCAGCGATTATCTGGCCCCTACTTTGTGGCATGGCAAAAGCTAAGTATCACCTACTTCTATGCGAACCTATGACAGGTGAAGAAGCAGAAAGAATGGGCCTCGTATCTTTGTCCGTTGAAGCTGAGGAACTCCAAGATAAAGCGATGGAAGTTGCAGAGCGCCTAGCCAAGGGGGCACCTGCCGCCATCCGACTTACAAAATATTCTCTAAATAATTGGCTTCGGATGGCGGGACCAACATTTGACGCATCAACAGCTTACGAATTTCTTGGGTTTGCCGGCGAGGAAGCGAAAGAAGGCTTAGCATCTCACAGAGAAAAACGCCCACCAAATTTTGACCTCGACAATCCTCTTTAAGTCCGAAAGAAAGACAACCATGCCGAGAAGTTATATTGACTTGTCCGTAGCCCTAACTGCGGGAATCAAATCAGATCCACCGCATGCGCTGCCAGAAATTGAGTACCTTGACCATAAACAAACTGCTCTAGGCATGGCAGACTATATGGGAGTCTCTGTAGACGATCTCCCCAACCAAGAGTACGCCGCCATTGAAAGGGTAAAAATTTCCACCCACAACGGCACTCATGTTGACGCGCCATACCACTATTTTTCACGGCAGGACGAACAGCTTACCCCTGGGGGAAGACCTTCACAAAAAATAGATGAACTGCCCCTTGAGTGGTTTCACAATCAAGGCGTAAAACTTGATTTCAGACATTTTGAGGATGGCTATATTGTCCAGCCAGAGGACGTTGAAGCCGAATTAAAACGCATAGGCCACATCCTTTCGCCAATGGAAATCGTGTTAATAAATACCAGAGCTGGCTCTAGGTATGGCTACGATGATTATGTCGACTCTGGATGCGGAATGTCAAAAGCCGCAACACTATGGATGTTAGAACAAGGAATCAGAGTTGTTGGCACTGACGGCTGGTCTTGGGACCCTCCTTTCAGCTTCACCAAAAAGCGTATTGAAGCAGGCGGGTCTGCAGACCTGATTTGGGAAGGACACCGGGCTGGCAGAGCCATTGGCTACAGTCACATAGAGAAATTACATAATTTAGAAGTCCTGCCAGCAACCGGGTTCGAAGTGGTTTGCTTCCCCGTAAAAATTCACCAGGCATCCGCTGGCTGGACCCGTGCAGTAGCAATTATAGACAATTGATATCCCTTGATAGAAAAGACTTCAAATTGAACATAACTAGTGTCACTTGAGGTCAGCTGTTGATGGAAAATTAATCGTAATATTGAAAACAGGCCTAAGAAAAAATGAAAAATGCCACTAAGATTGCTGAATTCATAGAAGGCGCAGAGGCATCTAATTTCCCGCTGGAGGTCATAGACGCCGCAAAACGAGCATTAATTGACTGGTTTTGTGTCGCCATCGGGGGTTCTACTGAACCAGTCACACAATCGACAGCCAAAGCCACTAAAACCTGGGCTGGCCCTGGTCGAGCATTTTTATTATCGGGTGCGCATACGACTTCAGCTGCTGCTGCAGCATTAATAAATGGAACTGCAGCACACGCTCTCGATTTTGATGACACACATGTAGGAGCGGTTACACATATCGGGGGCCCTACTATTGCAGCTACCATGGCACTTGCTAGCCATAGGGGATTAAAAGAGCCCGAGATATTTTCCGCAATCATAGCAGGCTATGAAGTTGCTGCCCGAATTGGGAATCGACTTGGCCAACCAACAAACATGAGAGGCTTTCATGCTACTGGTATTTTTGGCAGTTTTGGCGCCACTGCAGCAGCGAGCGTACTGACTAAATTAAATCAAACAGAAATCCTCAATGCCATAGGCCTAACAGCGACTCAGGTTAGCGGCTTGACCGCTTCATTTGGCTCCATGGCGAAACCATTTCATGCAGGCAAAGCTGCCTTTAACGGTGTCCTATCAGCTGAAATGGCGTTGGCCGGATTTGATGCACGCAAAGATCTGATTGAGCCTGAGGGCGGTCTAAGCCAAGCTCTATTTCCAGATGGGTCCACCAGCATAGCTGAAATTAGTTTTGAGAGTGGCTGGGAAATAACTCAGAATACCTTCAAACCTTATGCTGCATGCCTTTTGACCCATGCGGTCATAGACGGTGCTCGCCAGCTCGCACCAAAGTTGGTGAATAACGACTTCAAGAGAGTCAAATTATATGTAGGCGAGCCGGCTATTCGCCTCGCTGGAATTGATGAGCCAGTAACTCCCCTACAAGGAAAATTTAGCCTCGCCTTCTGCGCTGCTCTTGGCTTGAAAGGTTATGCCGCATCAGAAACCGATTTTGTCCAGACTCGTATGGCGGACCCAGAATTAAGGAAAATATTACATAAGGTTAAATTAGTATCGGACGCCTCCCTCGTGGATACATCCTCTCGCATTGAGGTGGAATTTGAGGAAGGGACTTCTCTCGTAGCGGAGGTTCCTGTTGCTCTCGGCAATCCCAAAAATCCGATGTCAATCGAAGATATGTGGAACAAGTTTGAACCTCTTGTCCGGCCAAAATTAGGTCAAAATACGAAAGAGCTGTTTGATTGCTTAAGTAGTTTTGAGGAACCAGGCTCTATGTCTCGGACCGTAAAGTTAATAAATCCAGATTATATTAAGACATAAAATTCCTTAGAAACATTGCTACGTGCCATAGGATACGCAGTATTGTATCCCATTAGGAAAAGCGTCCTGGATCTGGCGATTATAAAAACGCCAAGGTGTTAACGGGTGACGTGAGCAAGCTATGGCTATCCTGGGAAAGGAAATTCAGGAGCAAATGCTTATTGAAGTATATGCTGATACGGTTTGTCCGTGGTGTTACATCGGGAAGACCCGACTTGAAAAAGCTAAGGCTATGAGGCCTGACACAAGCATTGAATTGATCTGGAAACCATTCCAACTAAACCCCTGGATGCCAGCCGAGGGCATGAACCGCGATGCCTACATAACGGCTAAATTTGGTGCCGCAGACGCCGGCCGAATCTATGACAATTTACGTCAGTCAAGCCATGCCGATGGGATTGAATTTAACTTTGATAAGATTACCCGGACCCCAAATACACTTGATGCTCATCGACTTATTAAGTGGGCAAGGCTTGTAGGTGGCGCAAACTGCCAGGATGCGGTCGTACAAGCCATTTTTGAGGCTTATTTTCAAAACGGTGAGGATATTAGTGAAGCCACAACACTTACTGAGATAGCTAGGACTGAAGGTCTCAACCCCAAAGAAGTCCATAAGTATCTTTCGAGCGACAAAGATAGAGATACCATTCGTTCAGAAGACACGAAGGCCAGGCAGATGGGCGTTCAGGGCGTACCCTGTTTTGTCATTGAAAAACGTTTTGCTATCTCTGGTGCTCAAGAACCAGAATATTTCATGCCCTTATTTGATATGGCACTTGCTGATTTATCCAAAAACAATTTGGATAAATCTCAATGATTCATTCCTTGACCACCATCTAAATAAATAGTCTCGCCATTTAAAAAGTGCAGGTTTTCAGAAGCGACAGCAGCAATAAGCGCTCCTACTTCTTCAGGTTTTCCAATAACTCCCGAGGGAATGCGGCGAGTAATAAAATCTCGAAAACGATCGTTAGACATGTGTGATTGATTTAGGTCTGTACCAATAAAACCGGGCGCTATTGTGAGAACTCGCACTCCTGATTTGGCCCATTCTACAGCCAGGCAACGGCTCATAGCCGCAACAGCTGCCTTTGACGCACAATAAGCTGCGTGAAAACGGACCCCTAATTTATCGTAATAGCTACCCATATTGATGATCAAACCCCGGGTCTCAGCCAAATATGGAAAGGCCTCCCGACAAGCAACAAAAACTGCAGTTGAATTTACTCGCATAAGTGCGTCGAAAGCATCAGTACTATACTCAGAACTTTTACCTTCATCATGCTGTCCGGCATTGTTAACTAGAACATCAATCTGCCCAAAATGGGCCTTAACCGCCTTAAAAGTGGACTGAATTGCTTGGTCGTCGGTGATATCACAAGCAAAATCAACCGATACCCGGGCTTCCTCTGTTCCACGAACGCGGTCCTCGGGGCCTATACCCTTTCTTGACAGGTTAGCCACGCGAAATCCCTTAGCTGCCAACACTGCGGCTGTTACAGATCCAATTCCTCTGCTTGCCCCCGTAACAATAGCAACACGCGATTTTTCATTCATAGATTAACGGTCCACAAATTTTGGTTGGCTCTTAGACAGGAACGCTTCTGTTCCAATCTTAGCGTCATCCAGTAAAAAAGAGAGAGAATTCAAATCAGCCTCAATTTTGAGGCCTTCGTCTAGGTTAACGTCAAGGGCTCTTCGTGTTGCCTCTCGCGCCAATTTCAAAGTCGCAAGGCTATATCCGCTGAAAGTGCGGGCAAATTCCAATGCTCCAGCCATCAAATCGCCATCAATAGTTTTCTGAATAAGACCAATCCGCTCAGCTTCTGCGACTTGTATAAAGCGCCCGGTCAGTATCAATTCCATTGCCTTAGCCTCCCCAATATGACGAGGGAGGCGTTGGGTGCCACCATACCCAGGGATTAAACCAAGCTTTACCTCTGGTAAGCCCATCCGTGCGTTTGGCGATGCAACACGGAACGTACAGGCAAGAGCCAATTCTAGGCCGCCTCCCAACGCAAAACCATTAATGACAGCGATTGAAGGGATTGATAATTCATCAAGCTTGCTGAAGGTACATTGTCCCCGTCGTGCTCCCTCGCGAATATCAGAAACAGAGCGGCCCATAAGCTCAGAAATATCTGCGCCTGCACAAAAAGCCTTGTCGCCGGTGCCGGTGAAGAGAAGAGCACGCGCATCAGAAACAGCCACTTCATCAATGGCCTCTCCAATTTCTCGCACAATCTGAAAACTAAGAGCATTTAGAGCTTCGGGTCGGTTCAGAGTAATTAAGGCAAATTCATCAATGCGAGTCAGCTCTACGGGCATGGGTTATATTCTCACTTAAATATTTTTCAGGAATAGAATAACAAAGCTTCTGTCTTAAGTAAGCGATGGGCTTCGAATAAAAAGCATTGAAGCGATGGCTAAACAGCATCTAGAACGCGGTCTATCATTTGTTGAGTAGCTCCAAGGTAATTTGCTGGCTCCATAAGGCGTTCAATTTCCTTTGGCCCTAATTGAGTGCAAATTTCGCTATCAGCCAAAAGTGCATCGCGTAGATGGACCCCTTCTGCAATGGCCCTTCTGCAGGCTTCATATACTTTATCATGAGCAGTTGTGCGGCCAACCGCAGGTGCAAGCCCCATCATCACAGCTTCTGCCATTATTAATCCATTGGAAGCTTCCAGATTACGGCGCATTCTGTCTGTATCCACCTCAAGTCCTGCGAGCATAAAATTTGCTTGACTAAGGGCTCCTGACGTCAGCACAAAAGCTTCTGGAACAGCTATCCATTCAACGTGCCAGGGCCCGGTTGCGCGCTCAAAATCGGCCTCCATTGCATCCAGGCAAGCCGATGCATGAGAGCGAACAAGCCGAGCACTACCCCTTATAATCTCGCAGGAAATTGGGTTTCGCTTCTGAGGCATCGTTGAGGAAGCTCCACGCCCTTTAACGAACGGCTCAAAGGCTTCTTGAAGCTCGGTCGTCATTAGAAGCATCACGTCAGTGGCTATCTTAGAAAGAGCACCGTTTAACAGAGCCAGAAAACAAATAGTTTCGGCAACTGTATCTCGGGTGACATGCCAAGGAGCAAGGGCCCTGCCAAGACCAAGCTCATCCATCAACCCATCTGAAACTTCCATGCCTCTCTCACCGAGGGAGGCAAGCGTGCCAGAGGCACCAGCAAATTGACCAACCAAAACGCGGGGCCGAAGCTGATTTAAACGCTCTCGCATCCTCAGCAATGAGGCCAACCACACGGCTGATTTTAGACCAAATGTGACAGGCAAAGCATGCTGGAGGTGGGTTCTACCTGCCATAGTTGCGTGACGATATTCATCAGTGAGGCGAGCAAGTGTTTTACAAAGTTCCTCTAATTCAAAATCTAATAAATTGATCGCATCACGTATCTGGAGAACCAAACCCGAATCCATAATGTCTTGGGTGGTTGCTCCCCAGTGGGCATACTCGCCCAGATTATTGTCGCACGCTGACACTATTCCTCTTACGAGAGCTAATATAGGGTACCCGACTATGATCGTTTCTTTGGCGATTGCCTCCTGATCCATTAATTCCACCAGACATTTGGAAGAGATCTCTGAGGCGGCTTCGTTTGGTATAATACCGAGCTTCGCTTGCACTCTGGCAAGAGCTGCTTCTACATCTAGGTACCTTTGTAAAGTTGTAGTTTCATCAAAAATCTCGCGCATCGCCTCCGTTCCAAACATGTCACGGAAAAGTTTGCTATCGATTGGTGCCGTGGCCATTATCTTGGCTCCTCAATATTTTGGTGTGGAGAATAAGCGAGAGATCTATTACCACTAGTACCGTCTGTGCCGATAACGCCATCGAAAATAGATCTCAAATCTTTTACGGAGTTGAAATGAGTGCAGCATTGTTAGAGCAAAATAAGAGCTTGGATAAACCAAAGTTAAAGCGCTAATAAACGCTCAGACGATTAAAAATGAAAAGTGCAGATATGAGCTTAAATAACGCGAAAGCCTTAATATTTGATGTCTTTGGCACTGTTGTCGATTGGCGTACCTCCATAGCCAAAGAGGCGGCGGATATGCTGCAACCTAAAGGTTATGACATTGATTGGCATGCCTTCGCAGATGCCTGGCGGCGCCGGTATCAACCAGCTATGGAAGAAGTTCGTTCAGGCACGCGTCCGTTTACTAAACTAGATATCCTACACCGAGAGAACCTAGAGAATATCCTGCCAGAGTTTGGCATCTCTGGGCTTTCCGATTTAGAACTAGATCACTTAAACCGCGCTTGGCACCGCCTTAGCCCATGGGACGATTCCCCTCTGGGGTTAACGCGTCTCAAAAAGAAATTCATTATTGCTACCCAATCAAATGGAAATGTGGCCCTTATGGTTAATATGGCCAAACACGCGGGCTTACCCTGGGACACCATTTTGGGGGCTGAAGTTTGCCAAGCGTATAAGCCAATGCCCGAGAGCTACTTGCGTGCTTGCGATTTGCTTGGCTTAGCTCCCTCAGAAGTGATAATGACTGCAGCTCACAATGACGATCTCAAGGCAGCAGCACGTTGCGGTCTCAGAACTGCATTTGTACCTCGCCCAACTGAACATGGTCCCGGGCAAATCAAAGATCTAACTCCAGATCCGTCTATCGACATTTCTGCAATATCTTTCATTGATCTCGCTGACAAACTCGGTTGTCCCTGATGTATCTTCGTGACGCCACACAGTCTGACCGTGATCAAGTCGTCGCTCTCTGGCGATCCGCCGGCCTCGTGGTCGACCACAACCCACCACACGAGGACTTCGACCGCGCACTCTCGCAACCACAGTCCGCAGTACTTGTTGGAGAAGAAGATAATAAAATTGTTGCTGCCTGCATGGTTGGGGACGATGGGCATAGAGGATGGGTCTACTATTTTGGAGTCGACCCTTCACGGAAAGGGCAAGGGCTCGGTCGCGAAATGATGAACGCGGCGTCTGCCTGGTTTTCAGGGAGGGGTTTGCGTAAGGCACAGCTTTTGGTCAGGCCCAACAATCAAAAAGTAATTGGGTTTTACGAAAGCATAGATTGGACAGAAGAACCACGATCCATATTCGCCAAGTGGATCCAACCAAAATTCTCTGAGAAAACTTGAAGGTCATACCATGTCCCAAACAATCAATGTTCAATTTATTGCGGGTCCTGACGGCCGACCTGCATACGCTGTATTACCCATCAGTGAGTATTATGGCCTTTTAGAAGCGCGCCGCGCAGGGTCTTCAAATCATATTGATCAAGAGCTTCCTGAGTTGCCTCCAGGCTTTGGTTCAGAGTTTGAAATGCCACCGCCACCACCACGTCCCCCAAGAGGGCCAATTCCAGAAGCTGTAAAAACCCGCATAGATGCTGGAGAAAATCCAATCCTTGTATGGAGAGAAGAGAGAGAACTCACCCAAGAAGCTCTAGCAGGATTCATTGGTTTTCAAGAAGACGATATTGAAGCGTTTGAAACAGGAGCAATTACTCCTTCAGTGGAAATCTGTCAGATGCTTGCAATGGCGCTTGACGTGGATTTCGAGGACGTTATCCCCCTGTAGCCTGCGCTAATTTGAATATGTCAGGAACACTAAATTAAACTTGAAGCCCAGCAGCCTGTCCCGAATGAATGGCTCCAATGAGTGGGCGCGGGCTCTGACAATCCCCTATTCGAATAGGATTCAGGTCCTCCAATTTATCCGCTAGCGACAAATTCGGTGACCTCGGTGTTGCGTAGATAAGAATATCAACATCTTCGATGTTTTGTATCTCCCTACTGTAAGGGTTTGACAAAGACACTTTTCTATTTTCGAAAGAAACAGGGACTGCCGCCGGCAAAAGCTTAACTCCAGCACTATAGAGTCTTCGAAAAACTCCGATGGAACTGCAGTAATTTACTCCCTCTGCAAATTGTGGGCGCGGCGTCATCAAAATCAATTCTTCAAAATGTTCTGCAAGTAGATCAGCAAGCCCATAAACCGCAGCTGTTTGATCGTGATCAAAGAGGACTGCTCTCCGACGACCACCGTTCCATTTTGCAGAATCAAATGAACGAGCGGCAAAAACAGGCTCCTTTGTGGGTGCAAGAGAATCTGGCCAACGCTGATCTGCACCAGATGCCAGAATTATTGTATCCGTTACCTGGCGCACTTCATCTACTGACGCGAGCTTACCCAATCGAAAATTCACGCCTGCATCTTCAGCCATCAATTTTTGCCAGGTTATTATGCGCCCCATATCTGAGCGCCCCGGCAACTTAGCTTCCATATCCAGTGCGCCACCTAAGCGACGACCAAATAGGACAACATCATGCCCTCGCCTTGCCGCAACCCAAGCGGCTTGTAAACCCGCGGGTCCTGCACCCACTACTGCGACAGTCTTAGGCTGTTGGCTAGGCGGAGGTTCCCAACCACTCTCTCCTGAAATCCCAATAAGTGGATTTAGGTGATCCAGCAGAGGTTTTCCTTGATGGACCAGCCCCCAAGCAACGTTATCAAATGTAGTTGGTCGTATGTATCGAGTTTTTCCTGCTTCAGCTTTTTTAGCCCAATCCGGGTCAGCTATAAGGGCTCTAGTCATTCCGATTAAATCACCTTGCCCAGACAACAAAGCATTTTCAGCCTCTTCTGGATGCCCTATTCGGCCAAGTGCCATCACAGCTACATCGCCTGCTGCTTGCTTCATCCTTTTATGAATTTCAAGAAAATGGCCTGGTCGATAATTAATATCAGGCACGTGGCTTTCGAGACTCAATGAGAAATTGCCCTGACCGTACGCGAAATAATCAAAAACACCCGTCTCAGAAAGTGCCCGAGTCAGTTTTTCAGCCTCATGCGGATCAATTCCACCCTCGACCTCTTCTGTCCCAGGCATCTTTAAACCAACAATAAAATTATGTCCCGCTTCAGCCTTGATACCGGTCGCAATTTGACAAGCAAAACGCATTCTATTCTCGACAGAACCTCCCCATTGGTCTTCCCTAAAATTCGACCATGGAGATAGAAACTGATTAATTAGGTAACCATGAGCACCATGTAATTCGACGCCGTTGTAACCTAATTTAGAAAGCTTAACGGCGACATTTATATAGGCTGAAATGACACCTTCAATCTCCCCATGGGTCATGACTCTGGGTACAGTCCAACTATAAGCGTCTGGCTGATCGGATACGCCCATAGGGGAGGAAGTGGCTCCCCATAATTGCTGTTTGCCGGGGTGCCATAGTTGGCCAATCAAAATTGCGCCTTCAGCATTCACGCGAGAAGCTAGATCAGCAAAATCCTCATCATTAGACTCGTCGAAACCTGTAACGATAGCTGGTTGTGCAATGGCATTTGGGTCTACTGCAATCACTTCCGTGATTAACATGGCAGCTCCGCCTTTCGCCCTCTCGATCAAGAAATTTTTGTAAGCTTCCGTTATACGGTTGCTTTTAGCCAGATTAGTGACTGTCGCCGGCAACGCTATACGATTCCGAAGTCGAGAACTCGCTAATGTTATCTCACTGAATAAATTGGGAAATTGCGTCAATTTTCATAATTCCTTATTCGACGGCTTTCCTGGGAGCACCATTCAAACCCTCGAGATAACGAACCACGTTTTCCACAGGCTCTACATCTCCGAATTTTGCATCTATATCAAATAAGTTCCATTCAATAGCGCCAGCAATACGATCTCCTATCGTCTCACGCGGCACGATGGGGCGAAAACCCTCAGCGATAGCGTCTTCGACGGTGTTTCGTACGCACGCGCTTGCAGTAGTTCCTGTGATAATAACGGTGTCTACGTCTGCGGCTCTTAGCAAACCCGCTAGCATGGTGCCATGGAATGCACTTGCTCGCTTTTTAATTATGATATGCTCATCCGACCGCACATTGAGACGACTATCGATTTCTACTGCCTCACTTCCTAACCTGAGAGTCTCGCAAGGAATTTTCCGCCCCCACATTCCCATGTCCGTATTTGGACCCTCTGTGACAGCATAGGCTGTTGTTGTGAAAATGATGGGAATTTTCAGGTCACGTGCGGGCTTCAAAACGCGATTGGTTGCCTCAATGATTTCATCACAATTAGCACAAGTGAAGGCATGGCCAGGCCGCGTCCAAGCATTGGCAAGGTCAATATTTACAACTGCAGGTCTTGTGCCGTAACCAATGCGTCTCTGAAAACCTCTGTTTTGATAAAGAGCGGAATCAGCATCGAAAACAGTTTTCAGCGCATTCTGAAGGTCCAAATCATTTTTCATGCTCAAATACTACCCATCTTGAATTGCGCCCCCCGCACGGAGATTGGCTATTTCGTTGGCAGAATAACCTAGCTCTGCCAAAATCTCATTATTATGTTGCCCCACCGAAGGAGCTGGTCGAACAGGTGATTTTTCCTGACCTCGCATGAAAACAGGTGTGCCAATGGTTTTAGTTGCGGGATTCCCAACTCCGGCGTCAATCACCGCTCCAGCATCCTCAAATGTTTGGTCCTTTGGAATATCTGACGTTTTACGAACAACCCCAAAGGTTATTCCATGATCACCCAGAATCTGACGCCACTCTTCCCAGTCCTTCTTGATAAAAACATCATCCAAAATTTCGGTCAGAGCTTTTGCGTTTTTTTTGCGAAGTTCTAGTGTTTTAAAACGTGTGTCCTCAATGATATCAGGTCTATCAATTGCTTTAATAAACCAATCAATCTGTCGCATTTCATTCACCAATGCCAAAATGAACCAGCGCCCATCCTTACATCGGTAGTGATTTGATAATGCATTGAACCACTCATCCCGGTGTGGCCTCACTGGAATTTCGGCACCACCGAGCGCCGCCTGTAAATAAAATGAATTCCACCAGGCCCCATTAGCAACTAACGAACTCGATACGTAGGAGCCCTCGCCTGTCTTCTCCCTTTGGTATAGGGCCATAGCAATTCCTGCAAAAAGGGCTGTGCCGGTAGGGTGATCACCCATCCCGGGAGCAGAGCGAGCTGGGGCTTCGTCAGGCGAAGATTTTATCATGTCCATTAAACCGGATCGCGCCCATAGTGCGGTAGAGTCGAAGCCTGTCTTATTAGCCTCCTCGCCTTCTTCCCCATATGCTGTAAGTGACGCATAAATTAATTTTGGGTTGGCGCCTATAAGGTCTTCATAACGAAGTTTTAATTTTTCCCTAACGGGAAAGGGAAAATTAGTAATGAAGACATCTGCTTCGGCAACAAGCTTTAAAAGAACCTCACGTGCGCTAACTTGCTTGAGATCAAGACAAATACCGCGCTTTGAACGATTGTCAGCAAACCATGCATAGTCAAAATCAGCAACCGGCATTCCCGGGCCTTGATACAACGACCTGTAAGGGTCACCCCCAGGAGCTTCTATCTTAACAACATCTGCACCAAAGTCGGCCATAAACGTTGCGGCGACTGGAGCAGCTATAAAACTAGCGCAATCAATAACCTTTAATCCCTCAAAAATTCGGCCCGACATATGAGAATTCCTCGACGCTCTTTTAGAAACTATAATTCTCCTCAAGCTTCATCACTTCCGCAAGTCCTGCACGACAGGTATACCAACACTCAAGATGAAAGTTTTCGACGTTAAAAACCCTCTTCGAATTGGCACCCGAGGTTCGCCACTAGCACTTTGGCAAGCGAATCATGTGGCCCAAGAACTGCGATCTAGGTTCTCGGAGTTTTCAGAACCTAACAGCATCGAAATAGTCAAAATATTGACTACTGGTGATAAGATTCAAGATCGGCCGCTGGCAGATATTGGTGGCAAGGGATTATTTGCTAAGGAAATTCAAGAAGCCTTAGCTGCTTACAAAATAGATATTGCCGTTCACTCTATGAAGGATGTGGAAACTATACTTCCTAAAGGCTTTGCAATCGTTTCTGTGCTAAAGCGAGCAGACCCTAGGGACGTGCTCATTTCCAATAGTGGAAAGGGCTTAATGGACTTGCCAAAAGGTGCGCGAGTAGGAACATCTTCACTGCGCCGAAAAGCACAGATCCTTGCAGTGCGACCTGACCTCAACGTCATTCCATTTCGCGGCAATGTTGGGACGCGCTTGGCTAAGTTGGCCAAAGGAGAAGCAGAAGCAACTTTGTTAGCTAAAGCTGGGCTTGACCGGCTAAAGCAACCGGAAGTGATCACGGAAATTTTATCACCATCCTTAATGATACCCGCGGCAGCACAAGGTGCCATTGGGATAGAAGCAAGACAAGATGATGAGGCTGTTGGTCAAATGTTAGCTGAAATAGGATGCCCAGAATCAACTATTGTTGTAGAAGCAGAGCGAGCACTTTTAGCTGAACTTGATGGTTCTTGCAGGACTCCAATTGGAGCTCATGCAGAACTTGATCAAAACGGAGGACTTCGGCTATCTGCCATGCTCGCTCGCGAAGACGGAATGAAAAGCTGGAGAGTTGAGCGCTTCGGGTCTTCTAGCGACAGCATTGCTCTTGGCCGTGACGCGGGCGCAGAACTTCGTGCAAATGGCGAAGCCTCCTTATTCCTTCCGTGAGTAAACTTCCTGTCATTTTGATAACTCGGCCAGAGCCTGGCGCCAGCGATTTTGCAAGGAAAATTATCAGAGCTGGCTTCCAACCTCTCGTAGAGTCGCTTTCTTCAATTGAATTTACCCCAAAACCAAATGCAAATTTCCGCAATTTTCAGGCTTTTTTATTGACCAGCGCAAATGGGGTGCGAGCGCTAGCAAACCAAACTGATATACGCTCCACTCCATTGTTTGCAGTCGGTTCCAGGACCGCTGATACTGCCCAAAAACTAGGGTTCAAAAACATTGAGAATGCGAATGGCAGCGGAGAAGATCTGCTCCAGTTAATAATCACTAAACTGAGTCCAAGTTTGGGCAATCTGCTACATGTGAGCGGGGTTCAAGTAGGCTTCAATTTGACAAAACCACTCGCAAAATCTGGTTTTAATGTCGAGCACATAAGTCTTTATAAAGTTACTCCTGTTAAATCTCTTCCAACTTCTTGCGCGGCAGGTCTTGCATCTGGAAGCATTTCCTATGCAACTTTCTTCTCGTCACAAAGTAGCAAGACATTTGTTCAACTGGTTGCTAAAGCATCACTTATGCATTCCATCACCCATACTATTGCTGTTGCTATAAGCCCGAGAGCGGCCGAGCCTTTGGCTATACTGCCATGGCACAAAATACTGATAGCAAAGCAGCCCATAGCGTCAGAAATTACGAAATTGATTACCGAAAATTCGGTTAATTTAGGAGAATTGGATGGAGCTGAGGAAGTACAATGAACAACGATACTGTCCATCCAAAAAGCAATCTACTATTGGCACCGGTCGAGACTGAATTTGAGGATATCCCAAGAACGGAGGATTCCCAGAATACGGCATCAAATCGAGGCGAAAACAAATCTAACTTTCAAGAAGTTTCCAAAGACCTTTCAACCCCAAAATTAAAACCAAAACACAAAAAATTGCGTCCTGTAACATTTCTATGGCTACTGTTTTTAACTTTGGGTTTTGGTTCCCTTGTTTACATTTCAATAATTGACCCATCGGTTCTTAGGAACCAGTTATCGTTGAGCGATGCCCCTCCCATAAAAGCTGGCTTGGATAAAGCAGCGGCCGCAGAAAAGCTATCATCGGAAAATTTCTCAGCGGTTAAAGCTATTGAACTTAACCAAGCATCCACAAAATCAAAACTTAAGGAAACAGAAGCCTCTGTTGCAGCTTTAAAAGCTGCCATGAACGATGCAAAAGCTAACCGGACATCACAGTTAGATGGTCTGGTTGTGGATGTAGAACAGCTGAAGCGGGAAACTGCCATTCATGTTCAAGCATCTCCAAAGGCGGATGAAGCACTTAAGGCAAGTAAATCGGCGCAAGAAACAGCCAACTTGAATGCAACCCGAATAGATGAAACTGCCTCTTCTTTTATCAAGTCGCTGGACGATGCCAGGAAAGCACTTCAGTCAATAGAAGAGCGTATGGTTATTATAGAGAGCCAGCAAGATACAGCTGACTCAACGAAAACTGCTCAAAAAATACTAGACCGAAGCAACCCATCCATTACTGGTGAGGTGGAAATTTCCAATTCAGCGCTTGAAAAAGGGAACGTTAAAACTGCTGATTTAGGTCCTCAATCTGGATCTTCCATCTTACAACCGACTATTCGTGCCTTGTTAGCTCTAAATGATCTTAGAAGAACAGCAGAGACAGGGCAGCCTTTTAATTCAGCGCTTGAGCGCGCGCAGAAAGCCCTTCCCTACGCTGAAGTTCTGCGTACTGGTTCATGGATAATATTTGCATCCTCAGGTCTGCCAAACGCGTCACAATTAAAGGATGGTATGGCGGAAGTGGCTCAAAAAATTCGTCGTAGTAGGCAAAAAACTGCCAAAACCCCAAACGAGTCATGGATTTCTTGGTTTGTATCAAAGGTCGTGTACCGACTTAAGATCCGGCAGGTAAGCCCAACCACACTGGGGAATGGTCCTGCTGCCGTTGCCTCAAGGGCGGAAGCAGCTCTGCAAAAAGGGAATGTCGTAAAAGCTGTACAAGAAGTTTCTATTCTAAACGGCATCGACGCTTCATATTTTAGTGAATGGCTGATTAAGGCACAGGCAAATCATAGTGCAATTCAAGACATCAGAGGCCTGGAAAAAGCTATCATGACAGCGGTAGGAGAAACTTAGGTCATGGTTGGAACGTTAGCTTTTTTTGCCGTTACGGCAGGACTTATTTGGGCAGTACAAATTCTCAGCGCTGCACCAACTCAAATAGAATTGACCTGGGGCAACTGGATTGTAGGTCCCTATGCACCTGATGAGGTAGCTGTCGCTGCAACATGCCTTTTGTTGATTTTTTTAATTCTATGGAATTTTGGCATTTGGGCACTGTGGCAAAAGCCCCGTGCAATAATAGGCAATTTAAGACAGCGGCGGCACGAAGAAGGCTTTAAGGCTCTGACCCGCGGCATGGTAGCTCTGTCCACAGGCGATATGAAAGAAGCGTCAAAACAGCAAATTCGTGCGGAGGCTCGCTTACCTCCCAATCAGGCACTCAATAAAATGCTTGCTGCTCAAATAGCTGAAAAAAATGGTGATTTTGCCATCGCAGTTAATCTCTTTGAAGAGATGACAGAAATTGACGAGGCTAGGCTTCTAGGCTTGCAAGGACTTTACAACCAAGCTCGTCGTGACGGGGATATCAGCCGGGCTTTAGCTTTGCTAGATAATGCAAATAAGACCAACCCCAGCACACCTTGGGTTCTGGAGTCACTCTTTCGCGTCCAAGCTCTTGCTGGGCATTGGATTAAAGCTCGAGAGAGTCTGCGCCAGCTAGAACGTAAGAAATTAGTAAACAGCCAACAAGCGAAGCATTGGCGCGCTGTAGTAGATATAGAAGCAAGTCGTGAATGTGCCGCTCAAAATGATGAAAAACGGGCTCTTTTGTTTGGGAAAGAGGCATACAACGCTGAGCCAAATTTCATACCGGCTGTTATACAATATGCAGAAATGGAGATCCGTTTTGGGAGAGTTGGCAAAGCGGAAAAGGCTATTTCTTCAGCTTGGCATTTATCACCACATCCTAATTTACTTCCCGTTTTTGAGGCCTCTATTGAGGTACACCGATCTGAAAAACAATTCGCTAAGTTCAAAGCACTTGCCTCAACAAACATTGATCACCCTGAATCTAGGATAATGCTAGCTCGGGAGGCTGTGAGGTTTGGGCACTTTGAAGAAGCACGAAGCCACATTCGCCAATTAAGTGAAAGTGATACTGATGCTCGCGTTTGCCGTTTAATGGCTGATATCGAGTTGAAAGCTGATGGGAATAGTGCTGCTGCAAGCAGCTGGATGGCACAAGCCTCCATATCGGCACCAGACCCTGCGTGGGTTTGCCGTGAAACAGGAACAGTGGCTGTTAATTGGTCTGCTATAAGTCCAGCAGGGGCTTTTGACAGTCTAGAGTGGAAACGGCCGAATTACATACCTTCAGCACAGCTTCCAAATGCACCAGATCCGAGCCTCTTGATTGGGCGCGCTTAATAACTCGTCCATAGATTTTAAAGGCCTACTCTTGGACAACCACTATTTAATTTAAAGGATGTTTTGTTTTGAGCTACACAAGTTTTATTGAGGCATTGAAAATCGATTGGATAGAAACGTCAAAATCTCGTATTTTGGCCGAAATGCTTACCAGCGATGAACATTCCAATGGCAATGGGGTCGTTCATGGCGGCATATACATGGCCTTTGCTGATACACTAGGAGCGCGCGGGGCTATTATGAATCTGCCGGACGGTTGTGTAACATCCACCCTAGAATCAAAAACAAACTTCCTAAGAGGGGCAACTCTAGGAAAACTAATCGGGGAGTCGCTACCCATTCACGTGGGCCGCACCACTCAAGTTTGGCAAACCGTTATTACCAATACTGAGGGTAAAAAGTTAGCCGTGGTCAGCCAGACGCAAATGGTTATGCCAGGAAAAGGCCCACAACTAGAGCGTCAGCAAGCACTTCGTGATGGAGCAATCTCTTAAGATTCATTCCAAATCATGTCGAAAAGAGGCAAAGAATGATCCGTACAGAAATCTGTGACATGTTTGGCATCGAACATCCTATTTTGCTGGCGGGTATGGGAGGCGCATCCACACCAGAATTAGCCGCTGCGGTTTCCAATGCTGGTGGACTGGGCGTGATGGGGGCATCAAGTGTTGGACCAAGAGCCTTGCGCAATTGGATCCACCGTTGTCGTGATTTAACGGATAAGCCATTTGGTATTGACACATTACTCCCCGCATCAGTTCGTAGGGGTACAAACCTAGCACCTATGTCGAATGGCCCCTTACCTCAGGATCTTATCCCAGAATACCGAGCAATGGTGTCCTCATTTTTAGATCAACAAGGCATACCAATCGCCGATAATAAGGAAATTTGGCCAGAGGAAGATGGTCCTCCTTTATTCTCAAAAGAGTTTTTCGAAAGCCAAATGGATATAATTATTGATGAAAAAGTTCCAATCTACGTATCTGGGTTAGGAAACCCCGGCCCTTGGGTGGAACGAATTCATTCCTATGGTGGGAAGGTGATGGCCGTTGTTGGAGCTGTAAGGCATGCTCGGCAAGTTGTAGAAGCAGGAATTGATGCTGTGATAGCGCAAGGACATGATGGAGGAGGTCATAATTCCCCAATTGGTACAATGGCGTTGATTCCGCAGGTGGTGGATGCAGTTGGAAATCAAGTTTCAGTGATAGGAGCTGGTGGCATTACAGACGGCCGAGGAGTGGCGGCCGCAATCATGCTAGGCGCAAAAGGCGCTTGGATAGGTTCCGCATTCTTAGCTTCCGAGGAGGCAGGCTTATTCGAAGGTCAAAAGCAAGCAATAGTTGAAGCCTCAGAAGAGGGCACTACAGTGTCACGCTCTGTAACCGGAAAGCCAGCTCGCATGATTAAGTCCAAATGGACACAGCTGTGGGAAGAAAGTGGGAAAGAGCCTCTACCAATGCCCTTTCAGACACAAATCTCGCGACCAGCGCTCGTTTCAGCAAACCTCGCTTCTCGATCTCAAGATATAAACCCAGGTTTTGCTGGACAAGGTATTGGAATGATTAAAGCTATCCGACCCGCAGCGGAAATAATGGCAGAAATTGTCGATGGGTTGGAAAGTACATTTACGCATCAACTTAATGCGCTCTCAGGATAGGAGTGAAAATGATGAAGCAAACGACAAAAAACCTAGACGTCATCATCGTAGGAGCAGGCGTCGCTGGCCTTTATGCAATTCATAAACTTCGTGGCCTTGGTTTTGAGGTGAAAGCGTTTGAGGCAGGTGATGGTGTTGGAGGAACATGGTACTGGAACCGATATCCAGGCTGCCGTTGTGACGTTGAAAGTCTCGAATATTCGTTTTCATTTGATCCAGAGCTAGAACAAGATTGGCATTGGCCAGAGCGCTACGGCAATCAGGGAGAAATCCTAGAATACGTAAATCATGTAGCTGACCGCTTTGACCTACGTCGTAATATTCAGTTCAAAACACGAGTGATATCGGCCCAGTTTGAGGACAAAACAGGACTCTGGACGGTTAAAACAGACAAGGGCGAGGTCATAACTGCACCATACTGCATCATGGCAACAGGTAACCTTTCCACGCCAAGAAAACCGTCCATTCAAGGCATCGATGATTTTGACGGAGAATGGTTCCACACTGGATTATGGCCGCATGAAGGAGTGGATTTTAAAAATAAACGTGTTGGAATTATTGGGACGGGATCGTCAGGCGTTCAATCAATTCCAATAATTGCTTCCCAGGCGGAACATCTTTACGTGTTTCAGAGGACAGCTAATTTCAGCCTTCCCGCTCGCAATGAACCAATGACCGATGCCCGCGAACAACCCCATAAGGCCACGTATCGGGAACGTCGAGAAGCAGCATATGATACTCCTTTTGGTATAGCCGGATATCCGCCACCGACAAAATCAGCATTGGAAGTTTCAGAAGATGAGCGGAACGCAATCTATGAAGCTAAATGGCAAGAGGGCGGCAGCATAAGCTTCCTGTATTCCTTCACAGACCTCCTGACAAACGAAGAAGCTAACGATACAGCGTCAGACTTCGTTCGAAACAAAATACGTGCAACCGTTAAAGATCAAGAAACAGCTGAAGCCTTATGCCCCAATGACCACCCAATTGGGACAAAACGGCTTATCCTAGACACCAATTACTATGAGACCTACAACCGCCCAAATGTAGATCTTGTGAATATTCGTAAGGATCCTATCCAGGCAATTACAAAGACTGGCATTAAAACGGGCTCTGAAGAGTACATTCTGGATGCAATCATCTTTGCCACAGGCTTTGATGCCATGACAGGTGCGATGAAAGAGATTGATATTCGTACTGACTTGGGAGCGGATATTCACACCAAGTGGCAAGATGGACCGGCCACTTATTTAGGCATCATGATGGCTGACTTCCCTAATCTGTTCATGGTGACAGGACCTCAGAGCCCAGGTGTTAAAAGCCAAATGATTTTATCTTGCGAACAACATGTAGATTGGATTGCAAACTGTCTGGTCCATCTCCGAAACAGTAACTATCGTCGCATTACCCCCACCCAGGAAGCCGAGAAAGATTGGGTTGCTCACAATAATTGGGTTGCCGACCAAACTCTCTACCCCATGGCCAATTCTTGGTACATGGGATCAAATATACCGGGAAAACCAAGAATATTTATGCCATATGTAGGCGGTGTTCATACTTATAAAAAGAAGTGTGATGAGGTTGCTAAGGCTGGATACGAGGGATTTGAACTCTCTGCGTGACCGTTGAGAGTATTCCTAGTTATATGCTGAAAAAATTGAGACTGTTTTAATAAGTCTCAATTTTCGTAGGGGTCGCGGACCATGATGGTATCGTCCCTGTCAGGGCTCGTCGAAAGCAACGCAACGGGAATTCCGACTAGCTCTTCAATCCTACGAACATATTTTATTGCTTCAGCAGGAAGATCTAACCAACTTCGAGCACCTTGCGTACTAGCACTCCATCCCTTGAGTGTCTCATAGATAGGGCGGCACTCTGCTTGTAATTTCATGGACGCTGGCAATCTGTCATGGCGTTTGCCTGAAGCATCTTCATACGCGACGCAAATCTTTACTTCATCAAGACCGTCAAGGACATCTAATTTTGTAAGAGCCATGCCGTCGATTCCACCTATCCTACTAGTTTGTCGAACCAGAACGGCGTCAAACCAACCACATCGCCGCGCGCGGCTTGTGACCGTTCCAAACTCACGACCCCTCTCTCCTAAGCCCCGGCCAATATCATCGGTCAGCTCAGTCGGAAACGGGCCAGAGCCAACTCTGGTCGTGTAGGCCTTTGTAATACCGAGAATATATCCAACAGATCCTGGACCAAGACCAGAACCAACCGCAGCTGCTCCAGCCACCGTATTAGAGGACGTAACAAAAGGATATGTGCCATGATCAACGTCTAAAAGAGCACCCTGGGCACCTTCAAACAACATGCGTTTACCTTGCCGAGCTGAATGCTCTACACGATCCCATGTTGCCTCCACATAAGGAGCTAATCGAGCACCCACTTCCAGAAGCTGCCGTTTCAGATTAGTTCCCGAAATCTCTTCTTGCCCCAAGCCGCGCATTAGAGCGTTGTGGTGATCTAATAGGGGAGGAAGCTTTAATTCGAGCGTTTCTGGTTCCATCAGATCAATCACTCGTATTGAACGACGTGCTACCTTATCTTCGTAAGCGATACCAATGCCCCGGCCAGTAGTACCAATTGCAGATTTTCCTCGAGCTAATTCCCGCGCTTTATCTAAATCTGCATAAAAAGGCAAAATGACGGTTGCATTGTCAGCAATTCGCAGAACTTCTGGAGTTATGCTTAGACCCTGAGCGGACACTCGATCGATTTCCTCAAAAAGAGCCCAAGGGTCAATGACCACTCCATTTCCAATAACAGATAGAGTTCCACGTGTCACACCAGAGGGAAGCAAGCTGAGTTTATAGGTCTGCCCTCCCGTTTGTATGGTATGACCAGCATTATGCCCACCCTGAAAGCGGACAACTAATTCCGCTCGATCGGCTAACCAATCAACAATTTTCCCTTTGCCTTCATCGCCCCACTGGGAGCCAACGACCACCACACTAGTCATGATCGGCTAACCTTCCTTAAAGAATTCGATTTTTCCACCATGCCAGAGGCCCTGACATTCAAGTCGCTTTGCTTCCTGATATGGATCTAGGTTGGGGTCTAAGCCTGAAACAGCAACGCAGCCAGCCAGCCGAATTTCATGTCTTGCCTTCATCATATTGACACCATAGGGAAGAAAAATACGGCTTGGAGGTACTTGATGTTCAGCTGCCTGGCCTACTGCGGACATAAATAAGCTAAACCCTACTGCCGGTTCGCCATGGGGATCTCCACCCTCCCGAACAGGCGCCTTATAGCGCCCTCCTCTTCCAAGCTCGCCCAATCGCCCTTTAGCAAACAGAGAGAAAGCTACATCGGAATAGTAATCAAAACCACGATGCTCGACATAATCAATCGTTAATGACAAGTCAGGAGTCTCTCGCCGAACTAAGTCAACGATGGTCCTCAATTTGTTAACGCGTTTTGCTGAGCCATCATCAAGTTGAACTTTATCAATTGATGATAAAGCAGAGTCCGCGTCACCCCCAGCATCTATTAACTTACCAAGAAGATCTGCCGCCTTAGGAGCAACTCTACCAATTTCCGAGATATCCTTTCGGTCCAGTGCATCCAGAAATTCTTGAGTAACACCATCAATCAAACCAGCAGCCACAGCTGCACTACTCGCCATGTGTGGAACGTTCAAGTCAACAGCCACACGCTCAACGCCGATGGCTCGAAGTGCT
>VMCJ01000116.1 GCA_008081395.1 Rhodospirillales bacterium
TAGGGGCTGACGTAATCAAGATTGAGCCTGCTCCAAATGGAGACAAGACGCGAAAACTTTCAGGGTTCGCAGCAGGTTTTTTTGCGGGATTTAATAGAAATAAACGGTCGATAGCTCTTGATTTAAAGTCTGAGGAGGGTCGAAGCGTCGCTCATAAATTAGTGGAAACGGCCGACGTCGTCATTGAAAACTATGCGCCAGGTACCATGGTGAAGCTTGGATGTGATTATGAAACACTCAGAGCTATCAATCCCAAGATTATTTTTTGTTCTCTCAAAGGTTTCCTTTCTGGGCCATACGAGAACAGGCTAGCTTTAGACGAAGTTGTACAATTTATGGCTGGCATGTCTTACATGACTGGTCCACCGGGGCGCCCACTTCGTGCAGGTGCAAGCGTGATTGATATTATGGGTGGGTCTTACGCCGTAATAGGTATTTTTTGCGCTTTGCGTGAACGCGATCAAACCGGTGAAGGCCAATTTATAAAATCAGCATTATTTGAATCTACTGCTTTTTTGATGACACAGCATCTTGCTGGGGAAGTGGTAACCGGAAAAGAAACGCCTCCGATGCCCGCTCGTGTGGGTGCTTGGTCAGTGTATGAGCCGTTTGAGACTAAGGATGGTCGGATGGTCTTTATCGGCATTACCAGCGATAATCACTGGCGCCGATTTAGAGATCATTTTGGATTAGATTACCTGAAAGATGATCCCGCGTTTTCTACAAATGAAAGTCGTGTTGCCGTTCGTGATAAACTTCTGCCTATCGTCGCTGAAATTGCCATAAGTTTTAATCACGATGAGCTTTTAAAAATTTTGGAAAAAATTGAGATTCCATTTTCTCCTGTAGCTAGGCCTACGGATCTTTTTGATGATCCCCAGCTTAATTTTCACGATAGAATGTTGCCAGTTGAAATGCCGAATGGGGAGGTTGCAAAGTTGCCAAGACTGCCAATCGAGGTAGGTGAGCACGATTTTGGTCTCCGGCGACAACCTCCTTCAGTTGGATTTCATACGAGTGAGGTGCTAGTGGAATCAGGGTTTAGTGAGACACAGATCAAGGCGCTTGCTGCGTCTGGGGTTGTCAAGCTTGGTGGAGATTAAGAGTAATGGTCTCAACAAAAGCTGAAACCACAAGTCCTTTAGGGGCGCTAAATCATCTTGTTGACTCTGGAGAAATTAAGCCTGATCCCGAGCAGCGAAAAGCCATAGAGCGACTTTCTCTTCTTGCTGAAACGCTAAGTGGCTACCAACCCAATACGAAGCCTAAAAAAAGCTCAGGAGTTTTTAAAAAGTTAGGGTTATTTAAAGATCCAGTCTCAAAGGTCCAAAAGGGGCCAAATGGTCTCTATATTTTTGGGCCAGTTGGTAGGGGGAAGTCTATGCTGATGGACCTCTTTTATAACCACGTTAATGTCACTCGTAAGCGTCGAGTTCATTTCCACTCGTTTATGCAGGAAATTCAAAAATCAGCACATGCACGCCGGGCATCTGGCGTTGATGGCGACCCTATCCCGGCAATAGCCAAGGAAGTAGCGGCAGATGCATGGTTGCTGTGTTTTGATGAATTTCAAGTTGATAATATTGCTGATGCGATGACGCTCGGCAGGCTGTTTGAGGATCTTTTTAAAGCAGGAGTAGTGGTGGTTGCGACGTCAAACGCTGCGCCAACAAATCTTTATAAGGATGGGCTGCAAAGAGACCGATTTCTGCCGTTTCTCGAAATCTTTGCTCGACATGTTGAGATTTATGAACTGGATGGGGGTACGGATTATCGCTTAGACCGCCTGAAGGGTAGGCCAGTTTATCATGTGCCTCATAATGAGGATGCGCTTTCCTCACTAGCTCAGGCGTTTTCTGATTTAACCGACGCTGCGGATCCTATCCCGCTAGAGCTGAATGTTAGAGGGCGCGTATTGACCGTACCACGTGCGGCTCGTTCAGTTGCTTGGTACTCGTTCGAAGAACTCTGCAAGAAGCCTCTTGGCCCTGCTGATTATCTAGCGTTAGCAGAGACATTCCACACATTTTTAGTAGAGGGCATTCCTGTTATGGGGCCCGAGGAGAGGAATGAAGCGCGCCGATTGGTTACTTTTATAGACGCCTGTTACGAACAGAAATCAAAAGTTATTTGTTCTGCAGATGGGGCACCAGATGATCTTTATGTGAAAGGTGTAGGCGAGTTTGAATTCAAACGCTGTGCGTCTCGATTGATTGAAATGCAAGCAGAAGATTACATGGCTGAGCCCCATAAGCATCTTTCAGAGACAAAAAACACATAAATCAGACTTTAAAACACGATATTGTTGCTGATTTCCTTGCCTAATTTGGTGGAATAGAGTTAGTAAGCGGAAATAATGAAGGCATTCTGTCAGATGCCTGATCTCTTAAGATATTTGGAGCTTTTCCATTATGGCCCGGAATAAGATTGCGCTCGTTGGAGCAGGTAACATTGGCGGCACTCTCGCTCATCTCGTTGGATTGAAAGAGCTGGGTGACGTTATCCTTTTTGACATTGTGGAAGGTGTGCCCCAAGGGAAAGCCTTAGATTTGGTCGAGTCCTCACCAGTTGAGGGTTTTGACTCAAATATGAAAGGCGCTAACGACTATTCGGAGATTGCAGGAGCCGATGTCGTAATCGTAACTGCTGGCGTAGCGCGCAAGCCCGGCATGAGCCGCGACGATTTGGTAGGTATCAATACAAAAGTTATGGCCTCTGTTGGGGAAGGCATAAAGAACAACTGTCCTGATGCCTTTGTCATTTGTATCACAAATCCATTGGATGCCATGGTCGCCATGCTGCAAGAAGCATCCGGCTTACCTGCGAACAGGGTGGTTGGAATGGCTGGGGTGCTTGATTCTGCCAGGTTCCGTTATTTCCTCGCCGAAGAGTTTAATGTTTCTGTAGAAGATGTCACAGCGTTTGTCCTCGGTGGACACGGCGATACGATGGTTCCTTCTACGCGTTATTCAACAGTTGCAGGAATCCCTGTTCCTGATCTGATTAAGATGGGTTGGTCCACTCAAGATAAGATCGATCAAATAGTTCAGCGCACTCGCGATGGTGGCGCAGAAATCGTCGGGCTTCTTGGAACGGGATCAGCTTTTTATGCTCCCGCTTCGTCCGCAATTCAAATGGCTGAGAGCTATTTAAAGGATAAGCGCAGAGTATTGCCCTGTGCTGCTCTTCTCAAAGGTGAGTATGGTGTGGATGGCCTCTATGTTGGAGTGCCAGTAATCATCGGTGCTAACGGCGTTGAAAAAATTGTTGAAATTGAGTTGGACGCTGAAGAAAAGCAAAATTTTGATAAGTCTGTAGCAGCTGTTACAGAATTGGTTAGCGTTGCGCGTAAAATGCGCGATGCGTCCTAATCAAACGATAGCTGCCTACTTTACGCTTGGAGTGACGGCATGAACGTACATGAACATCAGGCAAAGGCTTTACTCTCTAGGTACGGCGTAGCGGTACCAAAAGGATATCCAGCTTTTTCTGTTTCAGAAGCGGTTGAGGCTGCGGATAAACTTCCGGGGCCGGTCTATGTTGTTAAGGCACAAATTCATGCCGGCGGCCGGGGAAAAGGTGGCGGCGTTAAGGTGGTTAAATCTCGTCAGGAGGTTGAAGCAGAAGCTCAGCGTATGTTGGGTATGACGCTAGTGACCCATCAAACTGGTCCTGAAGGAAAAGAGGTTGGACGCCTTTATGTCGAGGATGGCTGTGATATCGCTCGCGAGTTATATCTATCGATGTTGGTAGATCGTGGGCATGGCAGAGTAGTTGTAGTGGCGTCCACTGAAGGCGGAATGGATATTGAAGAAGTTGCTGCCGAATCTCCAGAAAAAATTAAGACCATCGTTTTAGACCCTGCTGTCGGGATGTCTGGCTTCCAGGCTCGTAGGATTGCGTTTGAGCTGGGTCTGGAAGGGCAGCAGGTAGGCTCGGCGGTTAAGTTGATGATGGGGATGTTTGAAGCTTTCCAAGATCTTGATGCCAACATGATTGAGATTAATCCGCTCGTAGTCACAGGCTCTGGGGAAATTATGGCCCTAGATGCCAAAATGGACTTCGACGACAATGCTCTTTTCAGGCATCCAGATGTCGAAGAAATGCGCGATGTCTCAGAGGAAAACCCTGTCGAACGTCAAGCTGAAGATTTGCATTTAAATTATGTGGCTCTCGACGGAGAGATAGGTTGCATGGTGAATGGTGCTGGTCTTGCTATGGCAACGATGGACATCATTAAATTAAACGGAGCGGAACCGGCTAATTTTCTTGATGTTGGGGGTAGTGCAGATAAAGAGCGTGTTATTGCAGCATTTAAAATTATTTTGTCTGACCCCAGTGTGAAGGCCATCCTCGTCAATATCTTTGGCGGAATTATGCGCTGTGACGTTATTGCAGAAGGTGTAGTTGCGGCAGCCAAGGAATTAGGCCTTTCTGTCCCATTAGTTGTCCGCCTTGAAGGAACTAATGTGGAGAAAGGTAAGGAGATTATGGCCTCTTCAGGTATAGACATCGTGCCAGCTGATAATCTGCGCGATGCTGCTGAAAAAGTGGTCAAGGCTATGCGGGAGGCTGCCTGATGGCTGTTCTAGTTAACAAAGCGACCAAGGTTATTTGCCAAGGTTTCACAGGAAGCCAGGGAACATTCCATTCCGAAACTGCCATTGCATATGGTACGAACATGGTGGGTGGTGTGGCACCAGGAAAAGGAGGGCAGCAGCATCTCGGTCTTCCTGTTTTCAATACTGTGCATGAAGCTAAAGATACCGTTGGCGTTGATGCCAGTGTGATTTACGTCCCACCTCCATTTGCTGCAGATGCAATTTTGGAGGCTATTGATGCTGAGGTGGAGCTTATTATTTGCATCACCGAAGGCATCCCCGTTCTTGATATGGTTCGTGTTAAAAGGGCGTTAGAAGGCTCAAAAAGCCGATTAATCGGTCCAAATTGCCCCGGCGTTATTACCCCGGACGAATGTAAAATTGGAATCATGCCTGGCCATATTCATAAGCGTGGGATTATAGGTGTGGTCTCTCGGTCAGGCACATTGACCTACGAAGCTGTCGCTCAAACGACGGCGGTTGGTCTTGGGCAGACCACATGCATTGGCATAGGTGGTGACCCAGTGAATGGAACAAATTTCATCGATTGCCTAGAGATGTTTTTAGGAGATGATGAGACTCAGGGAATCATCATGATCGGAGAAATTGGTGGTTCTGCCGAAGAAGATGCGGCGGAATTTTATCGCCAATCAAAATCAAAAAAGCCAATGGTAGGTTTTATTGCTGGTGCAACCGCCCCTCCAGGCAAAAGGATGGGGCACGCTGGAGCTATCATTGCTGGTGGTAAAGGAACGGCACAAGCAAAATTCGAGGCTTTCCGGAATGCAGGGATAATGGTTAGCGAAAGTCCTGCAGGCCTCGGTGAAACAATGTTGAAAGCCATGAATAAGTAACCCAAAAATCAGTTTCATCCGTATGAGATGTTGTGCTGAATAGAAAGAGGGGGCTATGCCGGCATTACCGGTATTGGTCTAAATCAGAATGGCAAGTGACCAAGCGTCAATGACCATAGATCGTCTAATGGCTGATCGTACCAGTTATCTCTTTGGAGCTAACGCGGGCTATTTAGCGGATTTATATGAGCAGTACTTGGTAGATCCGGCAAGTGTAGACCCGAGCTGGAAGAGTCTGTTTAGTGATCTTCGCGGTGACGCGGGTGCGATTTTAGACGAGGTAGATGGTCCGGGTTGGGGTTCGATAGGCGCTAACAGATCAGATATTGGTGCCTCCTCGTCTGATACCCCCAAAGCTGATCAATCAAAATCTGATCTGGTGCCGGATAACAGAGACGTTAGGGCTGCAACATTAGATTCAGTTCGCGCATTAATGCTTATCAGAGCTTATCGTATTCGAGGTCATCTTTATTCAAAACTTGACCCTCTCGGGTTAGCGGAAATCGAGTATCACCCTGAGCTTGATTACAAGACGTATGGTTTTTCCGAGGCTGATTTAGACCGAGAAATTTTTATCGATAATGTTCTCGGTATGGAGACAGCTACTCTCCGCAATATTTTGGAGCTAGTTGAAGCGACATACTGCGGAAAAATCGGTGTTGAGTTCATGCACATTCAGGACCCAGAGCAGAAAGCTTGGATACAGCGCCGCATAGAAGAACCTCGTAACCAAACTGATTTTACTGATCGAGGAAAAATCGCAATTCTAGAACGCTTAACAGCGGCCGAGACATTCGAGCAATTTCTTGATCGTCGTTTTGTTGGAGCAAAACGTTTTGGGCTTGAAGGTGGCGAATCTCTGGTTCCATTGATGGAACAAATTGTGAAGCGGGGCAGTCAGCTCGGGCTTGAAGAAATCGTTGTTGGGATGGCGCACCGCGGCCGCCTTAACGTTTTGGCTAACGTTTTAGATAAGCCTTTTGTTAATATCTTTTCTGAATTCCAGGGCAATCCAGCCAACCCTGAAGATGTTCAAGGTTCTGGCGACGTCAAGTATCATCTGGGCACTTCGGCAGATCGAGAATTTGATGGTAAAACGGTCCACTTAACGTTGACCCCGAACCCATCGCACTTGGAAGTGGTCAATCCTGTAGTTCTTGGGCGTGTGCGAGCAAAACAGCGACAGCGCGGAGATAAAGCCAGGCAGAAGGTTATGGGTATCCTTTTGCATGGTGATGCAGCTTTTATAGGCCAAGGTTTAGTTGCTGAGACATTCGAGTTGTCTGAGCTAAATGGTTACCAAACAGGTGGTACAATCCACGTGGTTATAAATAACCAAATTGGGTTCACAACCTCTCCAACCGAAGCGCGTTCAGGCCCGTATTGCTCAGAAATGGCAAAGATCGTTCAGGCGCCAGTGTTTCATGTGAATGGCGATGACCCTGAGGCGGTAGTGCACGTTGCCCGTATCGCTACAGAGTTTAGGTATCAGTTTAAGCAAGACATTGTGATCGATATGTATTGCTACCGAAGACAGGGACACAATGAGAGCGACGAACCGGCGTTCACCCAGCCTCTTATGTACAAGGCAATTGGAAAACACCCAACAACGCGGCAGTTATATGCCGGTAGACTTGTTGATGAGGGCCTAATTAGTAACGAGACAGCTCAGCAATTCGTAGACAGTTTTAGAGCAACGCTAGAAAAGGATTTTGAGGCTGCGAGTTCTTTTAAGCCAAACAAAGCGGATTGGTTTGAAGGAAAATGGTCAGGTCTCGATATTGCCAAAGGTGAAGATCGGCGGGGCGATACCGCAATTGATATCGAACTTCTCAAAGAAATTGGGAAGAAAATTACGTCCATACCAGAAGGTTTTAAATTAAATAATAAGATTGATCGCCAGCTTAAAGCCAAGTGGAATGCCATTGAATCTGGTAGCGGTATTGATTGGGCAACCGCTGAGGCTCTGGCTTTTGGTAGCTGTGCTGTTGAAGGGACCGCGGTACGCCTATCTGGGCAGGATTGTGGGAGAGGCACTTTCTCGCAACGTCATGCGGTATTTACTGATCAGGAAACGGGTCAAGAATATCTGCCTCTGCAGCATCTCCGCAATGACCAAGCTAAAGTTGATGTTCTTGATAGTCCTTTAGCTGAAATGTCTGTTCTTGGATTTGAGTACGGATATTCTACTGCGGAGCCAAATATCTTAGTAATGTGGGAAGCCCAGTTTGGCGACTTTGCAAACGGGGCTCAGGTTATTATCGACCAGTTTATATCGTCTGGCGAGCATAAATGGCTTCGTATGTCTGGCCTCACATTGCTTTTACCGCATGGCTATGAGGGGCAAGGACCTGAGCACTCTTCCGCGAGATTAGAGCGGTACCTTCAGATGTGCGCAGAGGACAACATGCAGGTATGTGTGCCATCAACTCCCGCGAATTATTTTCATATGCTCCGTCGTCAGGTACGTCGTAACTTCCGTAAACCTCTGATTGTTATGACCCCTAAGTCATTACTAAGACATAAGTTATGCGTTTCAGACGTTAATGAATTTTCTGGGAAAACAACATTCCATCGTGTTATCCCAGATCACGGTGACTTAGTGGCCAATTCAAAGATCAAGCGTATAGTTCTGTGTTCTGGAAAAGTGTTCTACGACCTCATTGCTGCGCGCGACGAGCGGAAGATTAAGGATGTGGCAATTGTTCGACTGGAACAACTTTATCCTTTCCCAGTGAAATCACTGGCTGCGGAATTAAAGAAGTATACAAATGCCGAAGTAGTATGGTGTCAGGAAGAGCCTGAGAACATGGGAGCTTGGCGCTTCCTCGACCGTAGGCTTGAAGCGGTGATGGGTGATATTCCTAAATTGAGCTCTAAGCGCCCTATTTACTGTGGCCGTGCTGAGTCAGCGGCAACGGCAACAGGACTTTTAAAACGACATAACGCTGAGCAAGCTAAACTCGTTGATGACGCACTTACGGCTTAAAATTACCAAACGTGCTTCACCAATTTCTAGCAAGGACAAGTCATGGCTGTTGAAATTATAGTTCCTGCACTAGGTGAGTCTGTAACTGAGGCTACTATTGCTCGTTGGTTGAAAGCGGCGGGCGAAAAGGTCGAGGCAGATGAGCCTCTGGTTGAATTGGAGACGGACAAGGTTACCGTGGAAGTACCAGCACCTTCTGCTGGTGTTCTTACCTCTCTCGCTGTTTCAGAGGGAGATAATGTTGAAGTTGGCGCTTTGCTGGGTAGCATAGATCCAAACGGTAAAGCGGATACTGCTAAACCAATTGCAAGCGAGCCAAAAGAATCTAAAAAACCTGATCTTGTGCCTGCAAACTCTGCAGAAGCACCTGTAAAAGTTGAAGCTCCGTTGGTACAATCAACTCCTGTGTTGAATGTTTCACCTGCTTCATTATCTGCCAGTGCTGCGCCTATGCCTCCTGCGGTTAAGAAGCTTGTAATGGAACATGGCCTTGATCCTTCCCAAATTCCTGCTTCAGGACGAGGCGGTCGGCTTACAAAGTCTGATGTCTTGGAATATATGCGGTCTGGAGGAAAAGACGTTTTTGCAGTTGCAGAGTTGCCTGCTGATAGATCGGAAGAGCGGGTTAAAATGTCTCGCTTACGCCGACGAATTGCCGAACGGCTGAAAGAGGCGCAAAACACGGCTGCCATGCTTACTACCTTCAACGAGGTAGATATGACAGAAATTTTAGCTGTGAGAGCAGAATTTAAAGATCAATTTGAAAAGCGACACGGTGTCCGATTAGGCTTTATGTCTTTCTTTGTTAAGGCAGCTATTCAAGGTCTTAAGGATGTCCCAGCCGTAAATGCTCAGATAGATGGAGATGATATCGTATATAAGAATTTCTACGATATCGGGGTTGCTGTAGGCACGGAACAGGGACTTGTTGTTCCCATTATCCGGAATGCAGAGACGATGACTCTCGCCGGAATAGAAAAGGCTATAGGGGATTACGCTCGTAAGGCTCGCGACGGCAAGTTGTCTCTTGCTGATCTTTCGGGTGGTACCTTCACGATCTCTAATGGGGGTGTCTATGGATCGCTGTTATCAACCCCAATTTTGAACCCTCCACAATCTGCAATTCTGGGTATGCACAAGACGCAAACGCGTCCCATGGTCATGCCAGATGGGTCGATACAGGCACGGCCTATGATGTATCTCGCATTATCTTACGACCATCGTATTATTGATGGTTCTGAAGCGGTTACTTGCCTTGTTCGAATGAAAGAAACACTCGAAGACCCGCGACGTATGCTTTTGGACATGTGAGGAGACGCTTTTTATGGATAGCGTTTACGATCTCGTAGTCATCGGCGGCGGTCCTGGTGGATACGTAGCCGCCATCAGAGCTTCACAATTAGGCTTAAAAGTAGCTTGCGTGGAAATGCGGGGTACTCTCGGGGGGACATGTCTGAATGTTGGGTGTATTCCTTCAAAACACCTTCTTCATGCTTCTCATGCTTATGATGAAGCAAAAAACAGCTTTTCCAAATTAGGTGTTATGACCAAGGGTGTGTCTCTTGATCTAGGTCAAATGATGACATCAAAAGAAGAGGTTGTTTCCGGTCTCACCCAAGGAATCGAGTTTCTATTTAAGAAAAATAAGATCGAGTACATTAAAGGACGCGGTAAGATTATCGAAGCCGGCAAAGTTGAAGTTGAGTTGGCTGGGCTTAAGAACGTTCTTCTCGAAACTAAGAATATTCTTATTGCCACCGGTTCAGAATCAACTCCTCTTCCTGGAGTGACTGTAGACGAGAAAAAGATAGTCAGTTCTACAGGTGCGCTTGATTTAAAAAAGGTTCCAAAAAAGTTAGTCGTGATTGGTGGTGGCGTAATTGGGCTGGAACTAGGTGTGGTCTGGCGCCGCTTGGGCGCAGAGGTGGAAGTGATCGAGTTCCTCGATAAACTTTTACCTTCTATGGATGCCGAGCTCTCCAAGACTATGCAGCGCATCTTGAAGAAAAAAGGCTTTTCGTTTCGTTTGGGGACCAAGGTTACGGAAGCTAAGTCGACTAGGTCGGGTGTGGTACTGACTACTGAACCAGCTAAAGGTGGCAAGTCAGAGCTGGTTAAAGCCGACGTTGTCCTCGTGGCAATAGGCCGACGTCCTTATATAGAAGGATTGGGTCTCGAAGATGTTGGCGTAGAAATAGATCGTGGCAAAGTTAAAATAAATAGCCATTACCAAACTAGCATTCCAGGCATATGGGCTATTGGTGATGTTGTTGATGGCCCGATGCTTGCTCACAAAGCTGAAGACGAGGGGGTTGTTGCTGCCGAACTGATGTCAGGACAGGCAGGTCATATTGACTATGATTGCATCCCTAGCGTTGTTTACACAGACCCGGAGGTGGCTTCTGTTGGTCGAACAGAAGAGCAGCTCAAATCTCAGGGAATAGAATTCAAGGTAGGTAAATTCTCGTTCCAAGCTAATTCCAGGGCCCGTGCAGCTGGGGGTGGAGAAGGTTTTGTTAAGATCATTGCCGATAAAGAAACAGACCAAGTTCTTGGTGCTCACATCATAGGACCGGACGCTGGTACTTTGATTGCTGAAATTGGTTTAGGGATGGAATTTGGCGCTTCGTCTGAAGATATTGCAAGGACTTGTCACGCGCACCCAACTTTAAATGAAGCAGTCAAGGAAGCCGCGCTTGCAGTTGAAGGACGTCAGATACACGCATAGCTGATTTTCTAGCTATTCAACGAGGCTTTATCCTCTTGTGTGTAGAAGGCATCTGCGTGAATCCGGGACGCATCCATTCCAGCATCAACAAAAAGAGCACGGGAGCTTTCAACCATTGGGGGTGGGCCTGCAATATAGACTCTAGCGCCATCTAGCCCTGCTGATCCAATATCTAACAAGTCGGACTCGATTGCCTCAGTTACCAAACCTTTTCGGCGAGATGTGGATTTGTTTGGTTCTGAAAGAACAATATCTAGCTTAAAGTTTGGCCATTCTCGTTGAAGATTTTGCAATTCTTTTTCTAAATAGACGTCATCCTCGGTCTTAACTCCAAACCAGAGGCGAACAGGGCGCAAATTGGCCCCCTCTTTTTGTGCAGCTTCAGCTAAAATTGCTCGTATAGGGGCAATGCCAGACCCTCCAGCGACAGCATATATTGGCCCAGTCTCTTCCTTCCTTAAGAATGCAAATCCCAGTGGCCCATGGACGGAAATTGGTTCGCCAACGTTCATTTCGTCAAATACAAAAGCAGATACCCCTTTGTCACCCATGCGTCTGATATGAAATTCTATTTCGTTTGATATGGATGGTGTCGCAAATGAATATTCGCGCGCGGGAAGGCCAGGAAATGCGATGTTTGCGAATTGACCAGAAGTATATTCCAGCGGTTCTGGTAGCTTTACCCGAACTCCTGCAATATCGTGAGTAAGCTTTTCGACCGCCACTACCTCGCCTTGCAGGTGCTTGAGTGGGTGGGACAGTGCATCATCAAAATTCATTATTGCAACAGAACAGTTGCTTCTTGGCTCAGCCCTACAGGGAAGAATTATTCCACGGGATTTTTCGTCATCCGTTAAGGCGAATGTTGAGTAGGACCGCATCTCTACTTCGCCCAATATTAATTTTGACTTGCATGCGCCACAATTGCCTGAGGCGCATCCAAACGGAAAGGAAATATTTTCCTCTAGTGCAATTTCCAGAATCGTCTCATCTTGCTCAACTTCGATACTTTCATCGAAAGATACAAGATTAATTTTATGGCCCATATGAACTCTCGATTTTTTTTTAAACCAACTGTTTGAACGATATAGTTAAAATTTGTTTACAGGCGAGGTTTGCTGTTATTCCCGCTAGACCGAATGCCTATCCTAGCTTATCCATATTCTTGCGTCATAACCGTATTAGCCCAATTGGAACTATTACAACTATTTGAGGATAAGTTTTTATGGAACTTCGGAATTTAGGTCGTTCAGGTCTCCGCGTCTCTCTTGTTGGTCTTGGCTGTAATAATTTTGGTATGCGTTTGGATGCAAACCAAACAGCTGATGTTGTGAATGCGGCACTGGATGCTGGTATCACTCTTTTTGACACTGCTGACATGTATGGTGGTCGTGGTGACTCGGAGCGTTTTCTTGGCAAAGCCTTGGGTGCTAAAAGATCAGAAATTGTTTTAGCCTCCAAATTTGGGATGGCCATGGACGATGAGGGTATAAAAATTGGCGCGGCGCGTCGTTATATCATGCAGGCCGTAGAAGATAGTCTGTCTCGCCTCGGAACCGACTGGATTGATCTCTATCAATTGCACCAGTTTGATCCTCTAACCCCAATAGATGAAACACTTCGTGCGCTAGATGACCTTATTCGCGATGGAAAGGTTCGTTACGTAGGCTCATCTAATCTTCCGGCATGGAGATCTACTGAGGCAGAATTTATAGCCCGTGAGCTGGGAACCAATAAATTTATCTCATGCCAAGAAGAGTGGAATGTTCTCAATCGGGCAATAGAGCAAGATGTTGTGCCGATGATGGAAACTTATGGGCTTGGTATGCTGCCTTATTTCCCTCTCGCCTCTGGTTTGTTGACTGGGAAATATAAAAAAGATTCTATGCCAGAAGGGGCACGGCTAACTGATATGCCGCGATTTGCTAATCGAGGTTATGTGACTGAGGCAAATTTTGCCAAAGTTGAAAGGTTGGAAAATTTTGCAAACCAGAGAGGGCATTCTGTATTGGAATTAGCTTTCAGTTGGTTAGCCGCTCAAAAAGTGACGGGGTCAGTCATTGCTGGGGCGACTAAGCCGGAGCAAATTAAGAGCAATGTTGCAGCAGCTAATTGGAAAATGACTGCTGAGGAGCTCGCTGAAATTGATGAACTTCTAGCTTGATTTACCTTTGCCACCGCCAAACGGAGTTTGGCGGTGGCTTCCGGGTAGTTTTTCTGATTCTCTGACTACGACCATTAGGTTTACTTTGTTTGTTTGGCATGGGTTGTTTAATAGAGGTTTACCCCTGAAACGTGCTCGAGTAGCCTTTTAAAATCTAGTGTTATTTCTCGTAGTCATTTCATAGGGGCGAAAGTGAGTCATGGATCGTTCTATCTACGGTTTCATATTTCGACATAGTAAAGCCCAACAGATCTATTTGTTGTTGGTTACTTTCGCAGCCTTCCCGTTCATTTATCTTCAACCAGATTTGGTGAAGACCATCGTTAACAAAGCTATAGGAGGAAAAGTTTCTGATTTTCCTAAAGATGTTATCGGTTTTGAGTTTGAGCAAGTTGCGTATCTGGTGCTCATGTGTTTGTGTTTTTTGGTCATTGTCCTCATCAACGGCGCCTTTAAATATTATATAAATGTTTCAAAAGGCCGGTTGGGAGAGCGAATGCTTCGGCGTCTGCGCTATAATCTCTACAGCCGCGTTTTACGGTTTCCACAGCCACATTTTAAACGGGTATCTCAGGGTGAAGTGATACCCATGATAACTCAAGAAGTAGAGCCTTTGGGGGGCTTTATTGGAGATGCTGTTGCGCAGCCGGTCTTTCAAGCAGGCATGCTTGTTACTTTTTTGATCTTCATAATTGTTCAGGATATCTACATGGGTATGGCCGCAATCGCCATGTTCCCAATACAAGGTTGGATAATTCCCAAGCTGCAGCGAAAGGTAAACGCATTAGGTAAGCAGCGTGTGAGGGCGGTCAGAAGAGTTTCTGAGAGGATCAGCGAAAGTATTAGTGGAATTGAAGAGGTTCACTCCAACGACGCCTCTAATTTAATGCGCGCGGAGTTTTCAAGTCATCTGGGGCGCATATATCAAATACGGTATGAAATTTATCATCGAAAATTTGTTATAAAATTCATTAATAACTTTTTAGCGCAATTCACCCCTTTTCTTTTCTATCTCATTGGTGGGTACTTAGCCATCAATGGTGACCTGTCCATTGGTGCTTTAATTGGTGTCATTGGTGCTCACAAGGATATGAATGCTCCTTGGAAAGAATTGTTGGCCTTTTATCAGCAATACATGGATGCCAAAATTAAATATGAACAAGTCGTAGAGCAGTTTGATCCAGCTGGCATGCTTGATGAAGATTTGCAGATTAATGAGCCAGAATCGATCCCTCAAATAGCGCCTGAAACTCCTATAGCTGCGCAAGGTTTAACTTACCAAGAAGATGAAACAGCTATTCCAATTCAGGGTTTTAATTATCAGTTTAAAGCTGGGGACAAGGTTGCTGTAGTTGGTCCTCCTGGTGGCGGTAAAGAAGAATTTCCAAGTCTGCTTGCGCGCCTCCTCTTCCCAACTGGAGGCCGGATAACCGTAGGTGGCGACGATTTGAAGGGATGGCCGGAAGCTTTCACGGGCCGACGGATGGCTTATGTGGGTTCCTCTGCTTACCTCTTTTCTGACACCGTTCGAGCAAATTTACTTTTTAGTCTTAAAAATCGGCCAGTTAACGTGCCAGAATTAAGTGACAATGAGGCAAATGAAAGAGAAGCTAGACTATTAGAAAATGCGCGGTCGGGTAATTCAAACGAAGACTTTGATGATAATTGGGTAAATTATTCTGTATTGGGCGCGAGCAACCCAACCGAGGGAGACCAGAAGTTAATCGATATACTCGAGAAGGTTGAACTCTCCCGTGATGTTTACGGCTTTGGGCTACGCGGTCCAATAGACCCAATCAGAAGATCCGATTTAGCTGAACAAACTATGGAAGCTAGAGTGCGTCTCGCCAGTCGTTTAAGTTCTGACAATCTTGGTGATTTAATAGAACCCTATGACCCGGACAAATATAACGACAATTCGTCCCTGGCTGAAAATCTATTATTTGGAACGATCGTTACTGACGACTTTGATATTGAGACCCTAGGCGATCACCCTTACGTGGTGGCTACGCTCAGAACAGTTGGTTTGGAAGATGAGCTTTTAAACATCGGCTTTGAGGCCGCGACTTTGATGGTAGAGCTGTTTGCTGATGTGGAGCCAGGTGATCCGTTGTTCGAGCAGTATAGCTTTATCAAAGCCGATTTACTGCCAGATTATCAAACTATATTGACGAAATGGTCAAAAGGTGGGGCAGAGGTATTAAACGAGCAAGAGCGGGGAATGTTACTTGCTATGCCTTTCAAATTAATACCCGCGCGTCATCGCCTCGGTTTAATTACCGATGATATAAGGGCGCGTGTGATTAGCGCCAGAAGCGAATTTCGCGCCAACATCCCTGCAGATCTAGCATCAGCGATAGAATTCTTTGACCCCGCTCAGTATAACGCAGCAGCCTCGATTCAAGATAATATCCTTTTTGGTAAAATCGCTTATGGAGAAGCAGAAGGTCCTGAAATAGTGGGCCAGCTGGTCGATGAAATCGTCGATGACTTGGGGATGAGACGGGAGATCGTAGCCGCAGGACTGGACTATCAAGTAGGAATTGGCGGTTCTCGATTGTCTGGTGCTCAGCGACAAAAAATTGCCATCGCCAGAGCTCTCGCTAAAAGCCCTAATGTGCTTGTTTTAAATGGCGCTATAGATGCAATGGACGGTCGTACAAGAAATGCGTTGGTTGAACGCGTTTTAGAGGCCGCTCCGGGAGGGGTTGTTTGGGCAATAGGAGATCCAGACTTATTGAAATTCTTTGATAAAGTCGTTGAGGTTGCCAACGGTCGCGTTGCCAAGGAAACCTCTGGTAACGGCATGGAGAACTAATCAATGTCTTTAGCGGAAGAAGTGGATCTGCTGCGGGGAATACCGCTATTTGAAAAAATGGAGGCTCCTAAACTCAAGCTTCTGGCAATTTCAAGTGACAGAGTAAATTTTCGCCCTGGTGCAGTTATGATGAGACAGGGCGACGAGGGAGATGCTGCTTATGTCATCATAAGCGGTAAGGGTGATGTAATCGTTGATACTCCAGCCGGTGAGATCAAGGTGGCAGAGGTGAGCTCAGGTCAGATTGTAGGTGAAATAGCTATTCTTATTGATGTTCCCCGCACTGCTACAGTGAAGACAGAACAGGGGTTAACGGCATTGAAAATTGGCAAAGAGAATTTCATCAGGCTTTTAAACGGTTCCCCTCAAGTTGCTATAGAGATTATAAAAGTTTTGGCCTCACGCTTAGAAAATACGACTGCTCAGCTTCGTGAAGCTGTTTCAGCAAAGAGTAACTAAGCGGTTTTAAAAATGAGTCGCCTAGAGAGTGCCATTCGAAGGTTAGAAGCCCAGCTTGCTTGTCTTAATAGAGCTGCTGGGCTTATCGCAGACATTCCTGGTCCAATACTCGAGCTTGGGTTAGGAAATGGGCGAACTTATGACCATTTACGAACATTAATGCCCACTCGGCGAATTATCGTTTTTGAACGGGAGCCAATGGCTCACCCAGATAGTATGCCTCCGCCTGAAGATTTAATCGAAGGTGATTTTCGTGAGACCATTCCAGGGGCTCTGATGTTCACAAGAAGCCCAGCAGCTCTGATTCATGCGGATTTTGGTAGCGGAGATAAAGCGGCAACCGCGGCCCTTGCCAGCTGGCTGGCAGAAGCGGTTAAGCCGCTTTGTAAAACGCACACGTTAATTGTTTCCGATCAACCTCTCCCAATCTTGGGGACCACGTTACTTCCATTGCCACAGAATGTGTTGGAAGGACGGTATCAAATGCAGCAAATGATTTAAAACAGGATTAATTATGCCAAAGCCGGAAAATCACATTTCATTTGAGGATTTTGAAAAAGTTGACATCCGTGTTGGCAGAATAGTTGATGCGGAGACTTATCCAGAAGCTAGACGACCTGCTTTTAAAGTATGGGTTGATTTCGGTCCTGAAATTGGTGTCTTAAAAACCTCCGCGCAGATTACTGTACATTATTCGGTTGAGGATTTGCCAGGCACTCTAGTTGGTGGCGTTGTTAATTTTCCATCCAAGCAAATTGGAAAGTTTATGAGTGAATTTCTGTTGCTCGGTTTTCCTGATGACGAAGGTAATGTTGTTTTGATGCAACCAAACAAAAATGTGCCGTTGGGAGGTCGCCTTTTTTAAGCTTCTCCTAGTTAATAATAAATCCGCTTTCAGATTATTGGATCGAACAGTGCAAGACCATGAGTTAACTCTAGAGCAGATATTTAATGCGGATATTATTTCTTAATCATGTTGAGCTTATCCAATTCATCTGAGGATATATCTTCTGATACTAAGGCTGCACCGAATACTTCTTTTTCAAACCAAACGACAAATTCTTTATCTCGTTCTTTTTTCCAAAATTCCCAAGTAGGCTTTCCCATACGGGTTTCCATGATTCCAGATTTTATGAGATGCATTCTCATGTCTAAATGCTCTCTACCAATCACGCCACTTTTAAATTGGTCATAGCTATCAAATAAATCGACAAGGCAAGTTTGTATCCAAAGGGTCATCCGCCAATACTCAAAATCTTCAAAATCGTCTTCACGCCAATTTTTCGCTAAAAATTTGGAGAAGTTTTCATTTTGTGCAGATTCAAAATAACGCTTGTAAAGCCGGTCATTTAAGTTAAAGCCAAACTGCAGTTTCATGATTTTTTGGTTTAATCTTATTTGTTTTGCGAGATAAATCACCGACATAATCATGGCAAAACTGCTGATTATTTGTGCTAAAACTGCGATATTGGTCCCACCCATTTGATAACTCCATGCTAAATTTCTGCTCTAAAGTTATGCCTAAAAATGTCCTAGTAACATTTTTGCCTTCATAGCAGGGGATTCGACAAATGCTCCCTGTACTCGTTCTCAGAACCTTATGAAATCCCGTGTATTGAACGGTGGACCCCTTTAGAGAGCTATGCAATCGCAACCAAAATAATTGTGCTAGAAACATCCGGTCAAAACTGTCAGTTAGTAATTTATGAGCGCGAAGGAACAGTAATTTGAGTTCTTCAGAAAAAAATATAATGGATTCAAAGTCCTCAACTAAAAAGTGGCAGTTTTGGATTGATCGTGGTGGTACTTTCACTGACATTGTTGCGCAGAAGCCAGATAGTAGTGTCGTTACACACAAACTTTTATCGGTAAATCCTGAGAGGTATTCCGATGCTGCAACACATGGGATCAAAGAACTTTTAGGATTAAAGGCTGATGATGCGATCCCCGGAGATCTAGTAGATGTTGTAAAGATGGGTACCACTGTAGGTACCAATGCTTTGCTGGAACGGAAAGGTGAGCCGACTGTCTTAGCTGTCACCAAAGGCTTTCGTGATTTACTTCGTATTGCTTATCAAAACCGACCCAACCTTTTTGATTTAGAAATAAAGCGCCCCGATCTCCTTTGTGAAGATATAATTGAAATAAACGAACGTGTTCTTGCAGATGGGACTATAGAAAAACCTTTGGACGAAACATCTGCTCGAGCAGATTTTTTGCAGATGCGAAGCAAAGGATATTCTGCGATCGCTATAGTTTGCTTACACGGGTATCGTTATCACGCTCATGAAAAACGATTGGCAGAGTTGGCTCGTGAGGTGGGATTTGCTCAGGTATCAGTAAGCCATCAGGTAAGTCCTTTGGTAAAGGCAGTGGGACGTGGAGATACCACTGTTGTTGATGCATATTTATCACCAGTCCTTCGTCGCTATGTTGACCTCGTCTCAGACCAATTAGATGGCGCAAGACTGATGTTCATGCAGTCTAATGGAGGCTTAGCAGACGCGCAGCGTTTTCAGGGAAAGGACTCGGTTTTATCAGGACCTGCGGGTGGTACTGTTGGAGCAGCAAAAACGGCAAGTATGGCTGGATTTAATCGAATTATTGGTTTCGATATGGGGGGTACGTCCACCGATGTATCTCATTATGCAGGAGAATATGAGCGAGCGTTCGAAACTCTAGTTGCTGGGGTTAGGATGCGTGCTCCTATGATGCGCATCCACACTGTAGCAGCTGGAGGAGGTTCAATATTAGCGTTTGAGAATGGCCGTTTCAGAGTAGGGCCAGAGAGTGCTGGAGCTAATCCGGGTCCAGCAAGTTACCGCAGGGGTGGTCCACTTACTGTTACTGATTGCAATGTGGTGATGGGACGTTTGCAGCCCTCTCTCTTTCCAAGTGTCTTTGGGTTAAATGGGGATTTACCTCTGGATGCGGACGCCGCTCGTTCGCGTTTCCAGGAATTGGCTGAGACTATGAAAACGGAAATGGGCGGTGAGCGAGCTGTCGAAGACATAGCGGCTGGTTACCTTCAGATAGCCGTTGAAAATATGGCTAATGCAATCAAAGAAATATCTATTCGGCGCGGGTATGATGTTACCGAATATGCCCTTTGTTGCTTTGGTGGAGCTGGTGGTCAGCACGCGTGTCTAATTGCTGATACACTTGGCATGGAAACCGTATTTATTCACCCATATGCAGGTGTACTCTCGGCTTATGGAATGGGACTGGCAGATATTCGTTCTGTGAAAGAACGCTCTATCGAATTGCCTCTTGATCAGCAAGCTCTTTTGAAAATTCAATCAATTCTTGCAGAACTTGGTAATGAGGCAAAGGCGGAAATTCAGCCTCAATTAACAGATAGTGATCATTTGCGAGTAGAAGAGCGGTTACATGTTCGCTACGACGGAACAGATTCTTCTCTAGAAATTTCGCTGCCGCAAAGTGGTGATATTGCTGCAGAAGTTCGCCGTGCCTTCGAAGATGAGCATAGGAAGCGTTATGGTTTTATTATGGAAGGGAAGGCGCTGGTAGTTGCAGTCGCTGTAGCTGAAGCTATTGGCGAAACTGATGTTGTAGAGGAAAAGGCTCAAGAAATTAGCAGTAATATTAATACTACTCCAATTGCAAACCACTCAGTTTATATTGGAGGAAGCTGGAAAGAGATTCCCTTCTACAGTCGCGAGGAAATGCAGCCAGGTAGTGTTATAGACGGGCCGGCCGTAATTGTAGAACGTACTGGGGCTAATGTAATTGAACCAGGCTGGCAAGCTGAGATAACAGCTCTGAATCATCTTGTGATGCAGAGGTTGGTGCCGATTGAACGCTCCAATGCCATCGGCACTGAAGCGGATCCAGTACTCCTGGAGGTATTCAATAATTTATTTATGTCGGTTGCCGAACAAATGGGGGCAGCGCTTGAGAACACTGCCTATTCAGTCAACATAAAAGAGCGACTTGATTTCTCATGTGCCATTTTTGATCCTGATGGAAATCTTGTTGCTAATGCTCCGCATGTGCCCGTTCATTTGGGATCAATGGGTGCCAGTGTACGCACAATAATACGGGAGCGACTCGGGGCGATGAATCCAGGAGATTTCTACGCCCTTAATGATCCATATAATGGTGGAACCCATCTCCCAGATATAACAGTCGTTGCACCAGTATTTGATGGTGATGAAATAATCTTTTTCGTTGCAGCTCGGGGACATCACGCTGATGTTGGTGGGCTCACTCCAGGGTCTATGCCACCGGATTCAACACATATTGAACATGAAGGAGTACTTATTAACAATTTTCTTCTGGTTGATAAGGGAACCTTCCAACAACAAGCCCTGAAAGACCTACTTCTTTCAGCAAAGTATCCTGCGCGAAATATTTATCAGAATGAAGCCGATCTAAAAGCTCAGATAGCAGCCTGTGAGAAAGGCGTCCGCGAAGTTCGTCGCATGATAGATCACTTTGGTCTCGGCGTTGTACAAGCCTACATGAAACATGTGCAAGACAATGCAGAAGAGAGCGTTAGGCGGGTAATCGGTGCATTAGAAAGCGGTTCTTTTGACTACGCATTAGATAATGGGGCGGTTGTAGCCGTCGATATTTCGATTAATTCTGAAGCCCGTACCGCTAAATTAGATTTTAGTCGCTCTTCTGCTCAATTATCCAGTAATTTCAATGCTCCAGCAGCAATTTGTAGAGCTGCAGTCCTTTATGTATTTCGGATGCTTGTTGGTCAGGATATTCCTCTGAATGATGGTTGCCTAAAGCCAATCGAAATAATTGTTCCTGAGGGCTCGATGCTTAATCCAAGGCAGCCAGCTGCTGTTGTGGCTGGAAATGTAGAAACCAGTCAAGTTGTGACCGACACAATACTTGGAGCTCTAGGTGTGATGGGTGCGTGTCAGGGCACCATGAACAACTTTACATTCGGTGATGAAGATCACCAGTATTATGAGACAATTTGTGGGGGCGCTGGAGCTGGTCCAACTTGGGATGGGGTGAGCGCTATTCATACCCATATGACTAACACACGGCTCACTGACCCAGAAATTTTAGAACTTCGATATCCCGTCATACTTGAGAGCTTTGGCATTCGTCCTGGAAGTGGGGGGGCTGGTAGAAATAGGGGCGGTGATGGAATAATTCGGAGGATAAGGTTCGAACGAAAAATGACAGCTGCAATTCTTTCTAATCGCCGTGAGATAGCACCCTATGGCATGTCTGGGGGGGAGCCTGGCCAGTGTGGTGAAAATCGTGTCGAACGCTCTGATGGTAGAGTTGAATATCTCAAGGGAGCAGATCAGGCGGAGATGCAACCTGGCGACACCTTCATCATTGAAACTCCAGGTGGTGGAGGTTACGGAACAGTTAATTAAATTTGATTGCTTTGGGATGGTTTTAGTTCTATCGACGCGCTCCTCGAACAAACTTTCCGATTGAGATGGGAATTTGAATACCGCTCTTGTGGTCCAAAGGAATTGGAGTGATCCAACTGCGATCTTAAGGCCTGCAAACCTAGAGGACGTCGATGCCCTCATATTTTTAGAGAACGAATGTTTTCAAACAGATCGTATTTCCCGTCGAAGCTTTAGATATTTTATTCAACGCGGGCACAGTCTTTTAATTCTGATTAACGGAAAAGGTGAGGCTTTAGGTTATGTATTAACGACCTTTAGACGTGGAACATCCGTAGCAAGAATTTATTCAATTGCTGTTGCCTGCTCTATGCGAAAATCAGGAATTGGTAAGTCCTTACTGGAAGCCGCTGAGATAATTGCCGTTGACAATAACTGTATTGCTCTGCGTCTCGAAGTTCACCCTGACAATTTTAAGGCCATAA
>VMCJ01000100.1 GCA_008081395.1 Rhodospirillales bacterium
AATCCGCCCTGGATTTGATATGCGTTGGGCGGCTCTTCTTTTCCTTGCCAGTGCAAGTTGCTCAACCTTTTATGCAATCACTACTCGCTATCTTTCAAACTATGACAATCCAGCAACAGCTGCCACTGTCGCTGCTGCTGTTGGCGTGATTGTCATAACGCCCGTGGTTCCTTTTTTCTGGCAGACTCCATCAGGCATTCTGCCAATCTCCCTTTTCTTACTGGTAGGGGTTTTAGCTGGTTTAGGACATTTTCTGTTGACAAGCGCATATGGTTACGCAGGTGCATCAACATTGGCGCCCTTCAGTTACGCTCATCTATTAGGTGCTACATTAATAGGGCTTATTGTATTTGATGATTTTCCAGATATCTGGACGTGTGTAGGAGCATCTATAATTGTAGCTGCGGGCTTGTATGTTGCTCACAGAGAACGTCTTAAAATCAGGGACGAAGCTGTTTCGCGTGAAATGAAATCACATTAATGTCTTGATCATGAAAGCTTTTGAAAGACATTATGAACGTTCTGATGCCACTAGAGTTTTTATTGATGTAGAGCGCGCAGTTACGCTCACAGCACCATCTGAGCAGACAATACCAGTGGTTGTTGCTTCACCGCATTCGGGTAATAGGTATCCGCGCGACCTACTGCAGGCGTCCAAATTAGACCCTTCTTCGTTAAGAAAATCTGAAGATGCTCACGTAAATACTTTATTCAGTGGGGCTAATAGTGTCGGGGCGCCCTTACTGGCGGCGGAATTTCCTCGCGCTTATGTAGATGTGAATCGGGAGCCATACGAATTAGATCCATCTATGTTCGATGCTCCTTTGCCTCCTTATGCAATAACACGTTCTCCCCGGGTGGTGGCAGGATTAGGGTCAATTCCTCGGATTGTTTCTGCGGGCATTGAAATTTACGCACGCAGGTTGAGCTTTGCAGAAGCTGCTGCTCGATTAAATGCTTGCTACAAACCGTATCACAATGCTTTGCGACGACTGGTGCGTTCAACACATGCTAAGTTCGAGAATTGTGTATTGATAGATGCACACTCCATGCCAACAGCAGGACTTTCTTTAAGAGACGATCTGGGAGGGCCGATAGACATCGTCATTGGCGACAATCATGGTAAGGCATGCCACTCTCAATATAGTGAAGCGGCAATCTCATATTTTAGAGATTTAGGATACGCTGTTATTTTGAATGATCCATATTCAGGGGGTTTTGTTACACAGTCTTACAGTGACCCTGAACGCAATATTCATGTTTTACAGGTCGAAATAAATAGATCACTTTATATGGACGAGATCACTTATGAGACAAACTCGTACTTTCCAAAACTAACAGACCACATCACGGGTTTTATAGCTGAAATTGCATCCATTTAAGAGTTTTTATGATTCAATAAAGGCTTTAAAAAAAGAGGGCTGCAAATTAATGCAGCCCAAATTTAGGGAGGAAACGCCCAAGAAAGGGCGAAGAAACAATCAAATGTTTCAATAGTCCCAATATGATATGGTGCGTCGCACAAATCAAGTGCTGCAGTGCAAAAAAATTAAAGTTTGTTGTTCTTTTTAAGACCTCACTCTGCAGCTGGCGAAAAGTTCAATTCTGACAAAATTCGAGCTCTGTCCTGATCTACATCAGGAGCTGTGGGCCTTTCGGAAGGGTCTTCATAACCTGACAGCTTTACTGGATTCCCAGCGACTTTCAGTTTGCCTACCTTTGGATCATCAACCTCTATAACCATTTTTCTCGGAGCAACTTGTGGATGGGCCATTACAGCTTCAACATTATTGATGCCACTAGCTGGTATGCCTGCCGGGTCGAGCTCCGATAGCCAATCTGCAGTAGTACGTGTGGCCAAGATACCTTCAACCTCTGCTTCCAGTTCAGGTTGATGTTCAGTTCGGGACCTGTTGCTCTCATAACGTTGGTCATCTTTTAAATCGGGTCGACCGATTATATCGCAGAAGCGATGGAACATTACATTATTACCAGCCGCTATGATCATATGACCATCTAGTGTCTTGAAGACCTGAAATGGCGTGATTGAAGGATGACGTCCACCAAGGGGGCCTGGAATTTCACCAGTAGCACCGAAGCGAGCAATTGCATTCTCGCAGAACGCGATTTGGCAATCTAACATTCCTATGTCTAACTTCCGTCCTTGACCGGTACGTTCGCGGTCATACAAGGCAGTGACCATTCCGATTGTAGTATACAAGCCAGCGCCGATGTCACCAATTGACATACCCACCCGTGTAGGCTCCCCGCCTGGCTGCCCGGTGATTGACATAATGCCGCCCATAGCTTGGACAACCATGTCATATGCTGGACGCTTTGAATGAGGTCCTGTGTGACCAAAGCCAGAGCAGGCCGCATAAATCAATTTTGGATATTTAGCGTGCAGGTCTTCCCAGCCATAGCCAAGTTTCTCCATGGTGCCAGGGCGATAATTTTCTACAATAATATCAGCTGTATCTAAAAGTTTCTCAAAGATCACACGATCAGCGTCATCCTTAAGGTTGAGTGCAATAGATTCTTTGCCCCTATTAACGGAAACAAAATATGCTGACTTTCCATTTACGAAGGGTCCATATTCTCGGGCATCATCCCCGGTTCCAGGTGTTTCGACTTTTATAACACGAGCGCCGAGGTCTGATAAAATCATCGTAGAAAATGGACCCGCAAGGACACGGGTGAGGTCAATAACGGTTACGCCACTAAAAGGGCCGGGAACGGGCATGGAACTGACTCCTTCGGGAGTTTAGACTGGTTGAACATAATTAGGTGACATGAAAGTAAGCTATGCAGCCAAGGTCTTGCAATCTTTACTGTTTAAGCCCGGAGGGGTTTCATCGAATACGGTACTGGGAATGGGGTCTCGAGGACTCAGCCCGCACGGTTATCTGCGTTCACGGTCTAACGCGAAACGGACGAGATTTTGATGATCTCGCTCAGTTTCTGGCCGGGCGAGGCTGGCGGGTGGTGTGCCCTGACATAGTTGGCCGTGGAGAGAGTGATTGGTTGCAAAACAAAGAAAATTACGACTTCTCTACTTATGTAAACGATATGAGCCAGCTTATAGCGCGATTAGGAGGTGCCCCAGTCCATTGGGTTGGTACATCAATGGGTGGAATAATTGGTCAGTTAATAGCGGCAAAAGACCAGGCGCCAATAAAGCGTATGGTTCTGAACGATATAGGTCCATTAATTGACGCACAGGGACTTTCTCGGATCAAAGGTTATGTTGGTAATGATCCATCCTTTCCAAACTTTGAGGCAGCTGAGGAGGCCATTAACAAAGTTACAGACAAATTTGGCCCCATGAATAAGACCCAAAGAAAAAGATTTGTGGAGGTATCAATAAGAAAACGAAGCAATGGAGCATTTACGACAAATTATGACCCCCGTATTGCTTGGGCCTTTAAAGAAAACGATCCCGAAGACGTAGATATGTGGTCCCTATGGCCACTTATTAAATGTCCAATTCTTGTTATTCGTGGTGCAGATAGTGACCTTCTTTCAGCCTCTACATCTCATCGCATGCAGACTGAAGGGCCAAAAGCAGAGGAGTACGTCTTAGAGGGTGTAGGACATGCTCCAACTCTGATGTCTAGCGAAGAAATAAATCGAATAACGCTATTCTTGGAAGCAGAAAATAACCAATGAAATGCTTTCACGAAAAACGGCTAACAGTGCTTGCAGGATCGCGATTTATTAATATCGCATATAAGGACTGGGGCGACGAAAATAATTCCAACGTTGCAATATGCGTTCATGGTCTTTCACGGAATATGAATGACTTTGACGAATTAGCTGCAAAACTGTCTCAGAGATGGCGCGTTATTGCCGTTGATATGCCAGGGCGTGGGCAGAGTGATTGGTTAGATAATAAACTAGCTTACACGTATGAGCTTTATGAAGTGGTGTGCGCTCACGTGATTGCCCTCGCTAAAGCGGAGAAGGTGACCTGGATTGGAACATCAATGGGAGGGGTACTTGGAATGCGGCTTGCCGCTAATGGTGCTCCTTTTGCAAAACTGGTTCTGAATGATATTGGTCCTTTTATTCCTGCTGAAGGCCGCAAACATAACCAGGCTAATTTTGGCAGCGACCCCATATTTAAAACTGAATTAGAAGCTATTGCTTACATCAAGCAAACTCGAAGTGCGTTCGGCCCTTTTACCGAAGCTGGTTGGTTGAAATTTGGGCGTGATAGCCTTCGCCAGCTAAATGATGGGAGCTGGACACTTCACTATGATCCTGGTCTCGCTTCAAAAGTACCGATTACAGATAGTGATATGTGGGAACTCTGGCCGAAAGTAAGGGTGCCAGTTCTAACTATTTGGGGAGAAGACTCTCGTTTATTAACAGCTCCTACGGTTGATCGGATGGCTCATTCTGGCCCCAAGACAGAAGTTTTTAGTCTGCCTGGTATTGGTCATTGTCCTGGGCTTACCTCACTACCCGAGATTTCAGCCATAGCTAACTTTATTGAAAGATAGCCGAACACTTATGAACAAAGCCAAACTTGGATATTTGCTGCCCACTCGGGAAAGAATAATGAGTGGCCAGCAAGGAACTAAACCTATTATCAATTTAGCCTGTTATGCAGAGGAGCTTGGCTATGACTCCATTTGGATTGGAGACTCTATTACGGCTAAACCCCGTCATGATGCTTTGATTATTCTGGCTGGTATTGCTGCCGTAACTGATAGAATTGAACTTGGTACCGCGGTTCTCCTTCCAATGTTACGTAATCCTGTATTACTTGCTCATCAGGTGGCAACTTTGGACCAATTGAGTCAGGGGCGCCTGATTTTGGGGGTAGGGACAGCTCGTGATGTGCCCGCTATTCGGAAGGAATTTGAAGCGGTTGGTGTTCCTTTTGAGAAGCGAATTGGAAGGATGTTAGAAGGAATTAATCTTGCAAAAGCTTTATGGAGGGGAGGGCCCGTAACATGGAGTGGACGTTGGATAACCAATTCTGTTGAGATTGGCCCATTACCTTTTCGAGATGGCGGACCTCCTATTTGGGGCGGGGGAGCAGCTGAAGGAGCTTTAAAGCGCGCTGGGAAATATTTTGATGGATGGTTTCCATCTGGGCCATCTGATGTATCAAAATTTTCAGAGGGCCTAAAAAATGTTCGAGATTTTGCTTCAGAAGCGGGACGAAATCCAGACGATGTGGTGCCTGCAATGTATGTTACTGTTTCTATCAATCCAGATGAGCAAAAGGCTCAAGAAGAACTCAATGCTTACTTAGAAGCTTATTATCTATTGCCTGCATCGCAGATTCGACAGCAGCAGGCAGCATTTGCGGGTACAGAAGAACAAGTAAGTGAGTGGCTTGCCAGTTTTGTGGAAGCTGGATGCTCCCACCTTTGCATTCGTCCAGTTGGAGAAACTAGGGAGCAGATGGAGTGTGTTATAGGTCTCCGGAAACTAATTGGAGCCTAATCTAAAAGTTCAAGCCATTCCTGGAAAATTTCACAGCAGGCGTTTGGATTGGAGAGAAAAAGCCTGTGTTTAGCATCAGCGAATGCGGCTTCACGATAATTAGGCAGTCGCTCTTTCAGTATTCTGGCCTGCTCTAGGTCAACAAATGGTGATTTTTGAGCAACAAAATTTAGAACTGGCATTGTAAGTAAATCGAGTTTTTCACCTAAATCTGCGTTCCGTAGTGTGGTGACTAGTGCAGCTGCAGCTTCGGGCATTACGTCAAGTTGGCAAGATTCAGCCCATTTTATTATCTTTGTGTTGTCTTTTTCGGGATCAAAGCTTCCCGAAAGGATCATATCTGACCACGTCTTTAAGCCGCCAGTTTCTTTTATGACCGATGGCCAGTCAGAAATATTATTTACTAAATCACCGCGCCAGCCTGTGGACGCAACTGCGATAGCGGAAACAAGTTGTGGCCTCGTTACGGCCATAAAAAGTCCCACCGTTCCTCCAAAACTTTCGCCAACAAATATGCAGCGTTCTATTCCTAAACTGGTTAAAACGTCACTGATATCGTCTGCGTAGTCTTCTAGATCTTGGCTAGGCTGTTTCCAGACAGCTTTCGATGATCCATGACCGCGCATATCAATCGCGATGCAGGCTCTGTTAGTAGATACGCGTCGTATCCAGGGCAACCAAGCTCTACTATCCAAGCCAAGGCCATGTTGGAAAACCAAAGGTACCTTGTTCGCATCCCAAGGATTAGTCAAATCAATTGATCTAAATCCGACCCCCTTTGGACTGTATTTAATTGTATCAATACCGTTCTGGCTCAATTTGATTGCCCTCCCTCTACAGCGGTCGGTAGAACGTAATCCTTAAACCGCTCACGGAGCTGTAACTTGGAGAGTTTTCCGGTAGCTGTATGAGGAAGTTCGTCTACAAAAACGATATCATCGGGTGTCCACCATTTAGCAATTTTACCTTCTAAGAATGACAGCATTTCATTCTTATCGAGGTCTTGACCAGCCTGGGTCCTGACAACCACAAGCAGAGGGCGCTCATCCCACTTAGGATGAGGCATTCCTATGGCAGCAGCTTCCGCGACCTTTGGATGGCCAACAGCTATATTTTCAAGATCGATTGAACTAATCCATTCACCACCAGACTTAATTACATCCTTTAGCCTGTCAGTTATCCATATGTATCCATCTGGATCAATTGCACAAACGTCTCCTGTGCTAAACCAACCTTCTTCAGCGTGTGCTTCTGCTTTTTCATCCAAGTTGAAGTAGTCACTTATTATCCACGGTCCAGTGACCTTCAGCTCTCCTGTCGACTTTCCATCATTTGGCAGTGTTTTGCCGTCTTCGTCGACAATTTTCATATCTACACCAAAAAGCACCCTACCTGCGCTCTGCTGAAGGTCCATCTTTTCAACTTCACTAAGGCTGTGATGTTTCATCTTTGGTGTGTTGAGGGTTCCAAGCGGTGACATCTCTGTCATTCCCCATGCATGTAACACTTGCACGCCATATTTATTCTGGAAAGTTTCCATCATGGCCCGCGGGCATGCAGATCCGCCAATTACCACCCTTTCAAGGTTGTCCAAAGTACCGTTTATTTCTTGCATATGAGCGAGCAGCATCATCCAAATAGTTGGCACAGCAGCCGTAAAATTTACTTTTTCGGCAGTTATCAATTCATAAATACTTTTTCCATCTAAATCGCGCCCAGGAAGCACCAACTTACATCCAGTAGCGGCTGCTGCATAAGGCGTGCCCCAAGCGTTGACATGAAACATTGGGACAACAGGCATCACTGTATCGCGGCTAGATAAGCCCATACAGTCTGGTGCTATCTGAGCTAGGGCATGAATAATTGTAGACTTGTGGGCATATAGTGCACCCTTAGGGTTTCCGGTGGTGCCGCTTGTGTAACAAAGGGCAGCTGCGGAATTGTCATCGAAGGTTGGCCAGTGAAAGTCATGATCCTCCGAAGCGATTAGCTCTTCATAACAAATTGGATTGCGCAGTCCGGATACATCCGGCATGTGCTCTTTGTCAGTGAGGACAATCACTCCTTTTACATTTGGAACTTTTGGGAGGAGATCTTCAACCAGTCCAATGAAAGTAGTGTCTATAACTAGAAACTGGTCATCTGCATGATTTACGACATATTCCAGTTGATCAGGAAAAAGGCGAGGATTGATAGTATGAGTGATGGCTCCTATCCCCGATATGCCATAGTAAGCTTCTAGGTGACGATATGTATTCCAGGCTAACGTGCCTATTCGATCACCCTCTTTAATGCCCAAGTTAATTAAGGCCTTTGCAAGTTGCTTGGCTCTATTTTCCGCATCAGCCCAGGTATATCGATGAATGGGGCCTTCTACTGTCTTAGTGACTATTTCCTGATCGCTATGCCATTTTCCAGCATGAGCAATCAGGCTGGAGATTAATAACGGGCGGTCCATCATTTTTGCGAGCATTTGCGTGCATTCCCTGTCGATGAGCATTCAGGTTAGACTTTAAGCTTATACATGCAGTGACATTTTTGTCTCTGCAAGAGGACTGTATTTTTGAAATTAATACATACTTTTCGCCAAACTGAGTTAGGGCTGAATTACAGAGTAATTCTTGCTGCATTCACTATGGCATTTTTTGCTTGGGGAATGATTTTCTATGCTCATGGTGTCTTCAAGGCAGTTCTGGAAGAAAAGCATGGTTGGTCTTCTTCTTTTATGTCTCTTGCCCAATCATGGTTTTGGTTTGTTGGAGCAATTTCAGCATTTGCTGTTGGTACGATGATTGATCGATATGGTGCTCGTACTGTTGCTTACTATGGAGTTTGTGCGACTGCAGTTGGTCTTGTTAGCATCTCGTTGGTTTATGAGCCTTGGCAGCTTTTTTTAGCATTCTTTATTTTGGCAACGGCTTATCCCACCATTGGAAACCTTGGAATTTCTGCTGCCTTAGCTCCGATCTTTGAGGTACGATATGCTGCTGCGCTATCATTGGCATTGACTGGAGCCAGTGTTGGTGGCGCAATCGTTACGCCAGCATATATTTTTCTCACAAAAGACCTTGGGTTTGAGTTGGCATCATGGGTTCTAGCTATTGCTACTCTGGTTGTTTTATCTCCAATTTTGCTATGGCTACCGTCTTCTACTCCTACAAAAGAACTGAATATTGATGTTGAGGAACAGGATGTATTCAGAAACTCTCTCCGCTCTCCTGTTTTTTGGGTCATATTTTTAACCAGTTTTTTTTCATTTACGGGCCAGGTTGGTTTCTTGTTTCAAGAGATATCAATTTTTCAGCCGCGAATGGGACTTGAGAATGCCGGTTACGCTGTAAGCTTAACGGTGATTGGTGCTGCTTTTGGACGGTTTATTTTGGGGTGGACAGCGGAATTGTTCCAGCTGAGGTTGGTAGCTGCGGCAGTTTACGTGGTCCAAGCGGCAGGGCTCTTTATCGCGTTTTTATTTGATGGCGTATTAACATCTTACATTGCGGCTTTCATCATAGGGCTAGCAGTAGGTCCCGTAGTAATGCTGCCAGCCATGCTGATTAGGGGTGCCTTTGGCGCAAAAGGCTTTGGTAAGATGTTTGGTCTGGCAAGTATTGGTATGTTTGCGGGCATGATGATTGGCCCTAGCATAACAGGGATTACAGCGGCTTCCTTCGGGTTTGAAATAGCTTTATTATGCTTGCTTACAAGTGATGTTGTAGCCGCTATTCTAATCTTTCTTGGGTTTAGGAAGGGCGACTGTTAGCTTTTATGAAGGCCGCAACTCTGGGTTGTATTTCATCTCGCCAACGTTTCCCATTGAAGACTCCATAGTGACCAACAGCTGGTTGTACCCAGTCCGCTTTCCTCTCTGATGGGATGTTCATACATAGATCATGAGCAGCCTGCGTTTGTCCAATCCCTGATATATCGTCTTTCTCACCTTCCACGGTCATTAGTGCTGTCTTTGTAATTGCAGCAGGATCTACTTTTTCACCGCGCCAAAAAAGCTTGCCATCAGGCAAGTCATGAGTTTGAAAAACTCGTTTGATTGTATCGAGGTAAAACTCTGCTGTCATATCCATTACTGACAGATATTCATCATAAAAGCGTCGATGCTGCTCAACACTGTCCCCGTCACCACTCACAAGATTTTCATACAATTTTACATGAGCATTCATGTGGCGATCCATGTTCATTGTCATGAAGCCCGTTAGTTGCATAAAGCCAGGGTAAACTCTTCTTAATGCACCTGGATAGTATACAGGAACGTTGTAAATCACGTTTTGCTCGAACCAATCTAAGTCACGTGAAGTCGCTAGATGATTTGGAATTGTTGGACTTTTACGAGTATCAATAGGGCTGCCCATTAGCGTCAGTGAGGCTGGAACGTTTGGATCATTTGCAGCGGACATAATAGCTGTTGCAGCTAGAGCAGCAGGCCCGGGTTGGCAAACCGCTAAAACATGCACATTGGGTCCGAGTTTTTGGCAATACTCAATTAAATAACCAATATAATCATCAAGATTGAAATATCCCTCTGATAGAGGAACTTCGCGCGCATCAATCCAGTCAGTGATGAATACATCGTGTTCATGTAGCATTGCCCGAACTGTTCCACGCAGAAGTGTTGCGTAGTGTCCTGACATTGGGGCAACCAGCAGAACCTTTGGAGCATTTTTTTGATTGGAGGGTAGAGCTGCTGCATCACGTTCAAAATGAAGAAGCCGTCCAAACGGATGCTCCATAACGAACTTCTCTTTAATAGGAACAACATTCTTTCCAATAACGACTTCATTTATTTCAAAAGCAGGCTTGCCATACCTTTTTGTTACGCTCTCAAAGACTTCACAGGCAGCTGCCAAGGCACGATTGGCTGGCCATTCCGCATAGGGGTTCTGCGTCGACTGCAGAAATTGCCTAGTAGCTGTGGCGATATTTCGATATGGCCGAACGGCTGCATGGGACAATTCATAAGCTGTATAAAGCATCGTGACCCTCTATCTTACGAAGACTCGTACCTTATAATAAATGGTGCGGTGCAGCAATTCTTTTGTTTGGGATGAGGGTCTGGCATAGCCTGCCTTAGCTAGAGAGAATTATTGCCCAGCTCAATGAAGCAAGAGTAATTAGAGCCAAGTAAACAAGCTTGATATTGTTTCTCTCTATTTTTTCCTCGCCAGACCCTTTCCGTTGTTCACTTTCGTCAATCATGCGTTCAATCCGAGCCATGGTGCGCGGCAGTCGAAGAACCGCTTCAGCGCCGTCAGAGATGACGCTAGCAATTCTCGCTTCAGGTCCGCGTTGACGACGTATCCAGTCTTCAATTAAGGGTTGGGCGAGGTGCCACATATTCACAGTTGGGTCGAGTTTTCTGCCCATACCTTCAGCCATGAGCAGAGTTTTTTGCAGCAAGAGGAGCTGGGGCTGCGTTTCCATTTTGAAAGTTTCGGTAATTTGGAAAAGTTGTTGAAGGAGGCGGCCAAGCGAAATTTCGTGTAACGGTTTCCCCAGAATTGGCTCTGCTATCGACCTACAGGCCTGGGCAAAAGCTTCCTTGGACTGGCTTGCAGGGACGTAACCTGCTCGAAAATGAACGTCCGCTACTAATTGGTAATCTCTCGTGAGCATTCCAAATAGCATATCAGCTAAATAATCGCGCGTTGGGCGGTCTAATCTACCCATGATTCCAAAATCGATTACGGTTAAAGCTCCATCATCACTCACAAATACATTGCCTGGATGCATGTCTGCGTGGAAAAACCCATGCTCGAATACTTGACGAAAAAATGCGTGAGATGCAGTCCGCATTATTTCGTGTCGGTCGTGTCCAAGCTCGTCCAGTCTTTCAATGTCATCCACTCTTAGACCGGTCACTCTTTCTAAAGTAAGTACTCGGCGAGCAGTTCTAGTCCAATCGATTGCTGGTGCCCTGAAATTTGGTTCGTCTTCAAAATTATCACGAAGTTCGCTGGCTGCGGCGGCTTCCATCCTAAGATCCATTTCCACACGGACCGTTTCAGCAAAAGCTTCCACGACTTCAATAGGCTTCAGTCTTCTTCCGCTGGGAATTAACCGCCAAGCCCAAGCCGCCAGCCATCTAAACATTGCAATATCGCGCTCAAAGGCTTCTTCTATACCTGGCCTCAGAATTTTAACGGCGACTTCTTCCCCTTCGAGGGTTATTGCCAAATGAACCTGAGCGATTGATGCAGCTGCTACCGGTTGTTCTTCGATCGATTTGAAAATCTGGGAGATAGGCTTTCCTAGTTGCTCTGCTAAAGTTGCGAATGCGATAGGTGCCGGAAATGGTGCCAGTCTATCTTGAAGGGATGCCAGGTCATCTGCCACTTCGGAACCAAAAATATCACTTCTTGTAGAAAGAGTTTGCCCCAGCTTGATGAATGTAGGGCCCAGCTTCGTTAAAGCGGCCGCAAGCCGAATTCCTGGCCTATCTGATAGATCTGCTTGTCGGCACAACCTGCTTAAGGAACGTGCCAGCCACTGGACTGGAATTGGCGATGGGGCCTCTTGAAACGCAAATAATGCATCATGCCGAGCCAATAGGTAGGCAATTCGGATTAGATGATAACTATGTTTCAAGGCTGAAAGCATTACGGCTCAATTTGTGGTTTACGCTAAAAGGATCTTCATACCTTCTAGCCTCTTAGCTGCGTACATGCTACTTGCGATTATTGATATTTAAGCTCGTAGGGAAAGTTTTTATGAGCAATTATGACTACGATCTTTTTGTTATAGGCGCCGGTTCTGGTGGGGTACGTGCAGCTAGGATGGCTGCAGCTACTGGGATAAAGGTAGGTATAGCTGAAGGTAGAAGAGTTGGTGGAACATGCGTTTTGCGCGGTTGTGTGCCTAAAAAGCTGTTGGTTTATGCGGCTCATTACGCACATGATTTTGAGGATGCTGCAGCATATGGATGGCGCGTGCGTCCACCCACACATGAATGGGCGCATCTGATAGCTGCGAAAAATCAGGAAACTGATCGGCTAAATGGCATTTACATTAATCTCCTAAAAAACGCGGGCGTTGAAATCCATGATGGATATGCAAGATTTTTAGATAACCATACGCTTGATGTAGCGGGTAGAAAAATCACTGCTAAACGTATTTTGATTGGATCTGGTGCACGTCCGTTTGTACCCGACATACCTGGTAAAGAGTATTCCATAACCTCTGATGAGGCCCTTGACCTGATGTCTCGCCCTGAACGGATTGCAATCGTGGGGGCTGGTTATATCGCGGTCGAGTTTGCGGGCATTTTTGCAGAGCTTGGCTCAGAAGTTACCTTATTAGTGCGGTCCGAGCTTTTAAGGGGATTTGATCGTGATGTGGCCAACGAACTCGAAGCTGCGTTAGAGCGATCAGGCATTAAGCTTGTATACGGCGGAGAAGTGAGCAGCATAAAAAAGCAAGATGGAGATTATCTTCTGGAGACATCTGAGGGACGAAATATTGAGACCGATCTTGTGATGTTTGCTGCTGGTCGGGTCCCAAACATCGAGGGTATGGGATTAGAAAACATTGGCGTTGAGTTGAAGTCAGGTGGCGCAATTCAGGTTGACGAATTTTCTCAAACCTCTGTTGCTAATATTTATGCAATTGGTGATGTTACTGATAGGATGGCACTTACACCTGTCGCCATTCACGAGGCAATGTGCTTTGTAGATACGGTGTATAAAGATACCCCAAGATCACCAAATTATGATTTTGTTCCAACCGCCGTTTTCAGTCAGCCGCCAATTGGAACGGTGGGTTTAGATGAAGATGCAGCGAAGCAGCATTGTGGGAAAGTGGATGTTTACACATCTAGATTTCGCCCGATGAAACACACTCTCACTAAGCGTGACCACTTCAGTTTCATGAAATTAATCGTTAATCCTGAGACAAATAGAGTTTTAGGATGTCACATGATCGGAGATGACGCAGCTGAAATCGCGCAAGGGTTGGGGATTGCTCTAAAAATGGGAGCAACCAAGGCAGATTTTGATGCAACCATTGGCATTCACCCAACGGCAGCAGAAGAATTTGTAACAATGCGAGAAAAACGATCGGAAAATTAAGATCACTCGAACTAGCGATAGTGGTTGTAGGGAGCGCAACTGTTTCGTATACCGCTATAATAGGTTGTGGATAACCTGCCGAAATGGCAGGTAAAAGAGGTTTTTATGCAGGAAAAATGGAGCCCGCAAAGCTGGCGTGCTAAACAAATTCGACAGGTTCCTGTTTACCAGGACAAAGCTGCGTTGGAGAGTGCTCTTTCGCAAATAAAAGCTTATCCTCCTTTAGTTTTTGCAGGTGAAGCTAGGCGTTTAAAAGACCGTTTGGCTCTCGTATCTGAAGGTAAGGCTTTTCTGCTTCAAGGTGGCGATTGTGCAGAGAGCTTTGCGGAGTTTAGCGCAAATAATATACGGGATACCTTTCGGGTCCTCCTGCAAATGGCAGTTGTGCTGACGTATGGAAGTGGCGTGCCTGTCGTTAAAGTAGGGCGTATTGCTGGTCAGTTTGCAAAGCCACGATCTTCAGATACTGAGATTATAGATGGAGTTGAGCTGCCAAGTTACCGCGGAGATATAATTAACGGTTCGGAGTTTACCGAAGAAGCGAGAATACCTGATCCCCAGCGGATGGTGACGGCATACACTCAGGCATCGGCAACGTTGAACTTACTTAGAGCTTTCGCGCAAGGTGGCTATGCAGATCTGCATGAAGTTCACCGATGGAACCTCGACTTTGTAAAGTCCAGCCAGCAGAGTGAGCGTTATCGTGCGCTAGCAGACCGTCTCAGTGAAACCCTTGAGTTTATGGCGGCATGTGGTCTGACGTCAGAAACAACTCCGCAAATACGGGAAACAGAGTTCTTTACTTCTCATGAGGCTTTGCTGCTAAACTTTGAGGAAGCTCTAACGCGCGTCGATAGCACGACCGATGAATGGTACGATGTGTCTGCACATTTATTATGGATTGGTGATCGTACGCGCGATCTTGACGAGGCACATATCGAGTTCATGAGGGGTATTAAAAACCCTCTTGGGCTGAAGTGTGGTCCTTCATTGGACCCTAATAATTTGCTGCAGCTAATTGAAAGATTAAACCCTGATAATGAGCCAGGTAGGATTACCTTGATATGTCGCATGGGTGCGGAACAGGTGGCAGATAAGTTACCTCCACTGATGCGGACGGTAAAAGCTGCGGGGCAAAAGGTGGTTTGGTCTTCGGACCCTATGCATGGCAACACAGTCAAGTCATCTACAGGATTCAAAACACGACCCTTTGATTTAATTCGCCAAGAGGTTCAAACGTTCTTCGAGGTGGCAAAGGCCGAGGGTGCCCATCCTGGCGGGCTTCATCTAGAGATGACTGGAAAAGATGTCACAGAGTGTACTGGTGGTGCGCAGGCAATTACAGATGAAAAATTAGCGGACCGCTATCACACGCATTGTGATCCTAGATTGAACGCATCACAGGCACTTGAATTGGCATTTATGGTAGCGGAAGCCCTCAAGACTGAGCGCGAAGGTAAGCGAGATGCTGCCTAATTGCTCTGTAAGTAGCCTTTACAATACACCGAGGTGAGATAATTCATGCGACCTGAGGTTGATGATATTCCGCGTTTCACCGATGCCTACTTTCAAAAAACCAAGGCAGCAGTTGGAAAATTTGGAGACGTCCAGGCAACCTATGCAATTTTTATGCGCCGTCCTGTTCTATACACCGGAGAATTAGCTACAAGATGGCTCGAGGAAGTCGCAGTTTCACGCGGTGTAACCTTCAAAATTGAGGCGCCCCACAAGGAAGGTGATTGGGTAGGGGCTGGTGAGCCGTTACTTTATATCACTGGATCTTTATTTCATTTGGTTGATCTAGAAACTCTTTATCTTCAGAAGCTTGGCGCAGCGTGCGTAGCTGCCATCAACGCTTTTATGATGGCAAAGGCTCTTCCAAAGACAGCTTTTCTTGCTATGGATGCTAGGCATTGTGCCGGATCAGATATGGCAGAGCTGATGGCCTATGCTGCAAGTGTTGGCTCGAAGGCTGCTAGAGCGCTGGGTGCTATTGGTTTTATTGGTAATGCGACTGATGCAACCGCTCATTTTTTTGGTACTGATCGTGGTCTCGGTACCATGCCTCACGCGTTAATAGGCTACGCTGGCTCAACGCTACGGGCGGCAGAAATGCTGCATGACACATATCCAGATGAAGATATGACTGTTCTAGTTGATTATTACGGACGGGAGATTTCAGACGCCCTCGAAGTTGCGCGTCGTTTCCCCGAGATGGCTTCGGCTGGCAGATTGGCATTTCGACTAGACACCCATGGAGGCCGGTATTTGGAGGGAATGGATCTCCAGTCTTCATATGCTGTACTCGATCGTTGTGCCCCGAATGCCATTAGAAGTTATCGGACAGAGGCAGAGTTACGCCACCTTGTTGGGACTGGTGTAACAGCGGCATCTATCTGGCGTCTTCGTGAGGCTCTGAATGAAGCCGGTTTTCCGAACACTAAAATCGTGGCTAGTTCAGGGTTTAATGTAGAGAAATGCCAGACGATGGCTATTGCAGAAGCTCCTGTTGATTTAGTCGGTACAGGTTCATACCTGCCGGATCGCTGGAGCGAAACCTACGCGACTGCGGACATAATAGAATACAATGGAAAAGCCAGTGTAAAAGTTGGCCGTGAATTTCTGCTTGCTAAAAGCCGCGCAACTCGCGCAGGTAGCGCAGGCTAGCATTAAGAAAGGGCAGGTTTGCCAGTGACTGACCAATTAGTTATTGGGATCGCCCAGATTAATCCCACTGTTGGTGATATTTCTGGAAATATAAAAAAAATAAGAGCCGCAAGGGAGCAACTCCAGGCGGTGGATCTTATAGTTTTTCCTGAATTAATTGTTTCTGGGTATCCGGCTGAGGATCTAGTGATGAAGCCGGCTTTTTCCAATCAGTGTAAAGCTGCCGTCGAAGCACTGGCTTCTGATACGGCTGATGGACCAGCGATTCTAGTTGGATCGCCCTGGCCTGAAGGCAACAAACTTTATAATGCAGTAGCACTTTTGGAGGCCGGTAGGGTTTCTGCTGTACGTTATAAAGTCGATCTTCCGAACTATGATGTTTTCGACGAGAAAAGAGTTTTTGATGCCGGCCCCATGCCAGGTCCTATTAATTTTAAGGATGTACGAATTGGTGTGCCGATTTGTGAAGATATTTGGTCGCCGGATGTAATCGAATGCTTAGAGGAGAGCGGGGCAGAGTTGCTACTCGTGTCTAACAGCTCCCCATTCGAAAGCGGCAAAACAGATGTGCGGCTTAATCATGTTGTGGCCAGAGTTACAGAAAGCAATTTGCCGCTGGTATATGTGAATCAAGTTGGTGGACAAGATGAACTCGTATTCGATGGTTCCTCATTTGTTATTGATAGTGATCGAAAACTCCGAGCCCAGCTGTCTAGTTGGGAAGAAGATTTTGCGATTACAAAATGGAGAAGAAATGAGAGTGGTTCGTGGTCTTGTGATCAAGGAACAGTAAGAGAGGTTACCGGAGAGTTAGCTTCAATCTACCAGGCAGCGTTACTTGGCCTTCGGGATTATGTTGAAAAAAATGGCTTTCCTGGGGTTATCCTAGGGCTTTCAGGTGGCATTGACTCTGCTCTTTCTGCTGCAATTGCGGTAGATGCTATAGGCGCTGATCGCGTGCGTTGTGTCATGATGCCTTCGCCTTATACCTCGCAAGAAAGCCTTGAAGATGCTGCAGCCTGCGCTGCAATGCTTGGATTAAAATATGAAAGCATATCAATTGGACCTGCTATGCAAGCCTTTGATGCAATGCTCAAGGATGCGTTTGCTGGAACCGACGAGGGCATTACGGAGGAAAATATTCAATCACGTTCTCGCGGTCTTACACTGATGGCCCTTTCAAATAAGTTTGGCCACATGGTTCTATCGACAGGAAATAAGTCAGAAATGGCTGTTGGGTATGCTACGTTGTATGGAGATATGTGTGGTGGCTACAACGCCATAAAAGATATTTACAAAACAAAAGTTTTTCAGCTTTGTGAATGGCGAAACAAGAATTTCCCACAAGGGGCTAAAGGGCCTGCCGGAAATGTTATGCCGGAGCGGATTATAACAAAGCCCCCCTCGGCTGAGTTGCGGCCTGACCAAAAAGATGAAGACTCTTTGCCACCTTATGATGTACTTGATGGAATACTAGAGGCCATAGTTGAGGATGAGCGTTCACTATCCGATATTGTGTCGGCTGGGTATGATGAAGATACCGTGCGCCGAGTGTGGTCTCTACTTGATATATCAGAGTACAAGCGTCGTCAGGCACCACCTGGTCCAAAAATAACACGGAAGAATTTCGGTAAAGACCGGCGATATCCAATTACCAATAGTTTTAGAAGAGAAATTTAAAACCCTTATTAGGCTGATCATACTTAATGAATCAAAAGGATTTTAAATCTTACCGACAGTAAAAAGTACTATCAGGGTCTAGTTGGTGGGTTAGAATTTGTAAGATCTTTTGAAGCTCTTTTTCTCTCCATTAATGGAAATACCTTATGCCAGATAATACAAAACGCGTTGCACTCATAACCGGTTGTGGCAAAGAAAATGGGATTGGATCTGCCACTGCAAAGCGCCTTGCTGCAGACGGAGTAATTGTCGTTGTGTCTGACGCTGCTTCCAGCGGGGTAGATAACGATAATACAGCGCAGCGACAATCGTCTGCATGGCAGGGGCTTGATACCCTTGTGCATCAGATCGAGGATGCCGGCGGTAGGGCTATAAGTATTGTTGGTGATGTTACCACTGAACAAGGCGCTAGTGGTTTGATTGCAAGTGTTGTGGAGAGATATGGTCAAATTGATATTCTAATTAACAATGCTGGTGCTCCTCACGGCAAAGATAGAGGGCAGATCGAAACCATACCGCTTGAGGGATGGGAGTCGGTTATGGCGGTCAATGCACGTGGGGTGTTCTTGATGATAAGGGCTGCAGTCCCACATATGAAGAATGCTGGTTATGGTCGCATAGTTTCCTTGTCATCAGTCGCTGGGTTATACGCTCTACCGGAACGCGCCGCTTATTCTGCTTCAAAAGCTGCAGTTATAGGTATGACTCGTTCTATTGCATTCGATCTTTCCAAGTTTGGCATTACAGTCAATTGCGTTTGTCCTGGTTCTATCCGCACAGACCGAGCAATTAGTTCAACCTTGCGCGCGGGTTGGACTGATGTAGATGCAGGTCTTAAGGAGCGCGCAAAGGAAATCCCTGTAGGTCGTCATGGAATGCCAAACGAAGTTGCTGAAATGATTGCCTACTTATCATCTGAGAAAGCTGGCTTCACGACGGGACAGGCATTTGTCATCGATGGTGGAGGATTGCCTCCTAGCGCCTTTTAGGAGCTTATTTTTCTTCTTAGTGCAGCCAAACGAGCAACTACACCCCGCAAAGTTTTTGTTTCTTGTTCAGTGAGGCGGGCTCGAGAAAAAATATTATGCAGGTTTTGTTGCATAGCAGGGCGCTGGTCTGGTGATCTATAAAATGAAGCAACATCGAGTTCTTCATTCAAATGTTCAATAAGGCCCTGAACTTGAGCTTGTCGAGCTAATTGTCCATCCCCTAATACCTCTTCAACCTCAGGAGTATTATCTCCAGTCTTTAAAAATTCCCATGCGATTAAAAGTACAGACTGGCCCAAATTCAATGAACTGTAAGCTGGGTTTAAAGGCGCAGTTATGATTCCTTGTGCTTGCATGACATCATGATTAGTGAGTCCTGATCGTTCCCGGCCGAACAGGATACCAACTTTATGATTCTTTTGTATGGCTTGACGTATTTCTTTAGCGGCCCCAGTTGGAGTGTACACCGGTTTTACCATGTCGCGAGCTCTTGCTGTCGTCGCAAAAACGAGATGTAAATCAGCAATAGACTCTCTTGTATTTCGGTACACTTGCGCTTTTTCAACAACAGAGTCAGCTCCAGCAGACGCTGATACAGCCTTTGGATTTGGCCAGCCATCTCTAGGACGGACAAGGCGAAGCTCGGTCAAACCACAATTTAACATAGCACGAGCAGCAGCGCCGATGTTTTCACCTAGTTGTGGTTCCACAAGGATTATAGCCGGGGTCAGCTCGAGATGGGGCACAGTCGATGAATTGCTGCTAGACATTGCTTCACAAGAGAGGCTTAGAGCCAGCTTTCATTAACTTATATATGATACCATCTGTAAGTGCTTCATAACTGGCCGAAATAATATCGCCAGAAAGGCCTACCGTGGTCCATCTGTTGCCTTCTTGGTCTGAGCTTTCTAGCATAACGCGGGTCACAGCTGCTGTGCCATCGCCAGAATTTAAAATACGAACGCGATAATCTGTTAGTCGAACTTCATTAACTATGGGGTAGAATGGGGATAGAGCTTTTCGCAGTGCATGATCTAGCGCGTTAACGGGTCCATTACCTTCGGCTACCTCAAGTGACCGATCCGATCCAACAGAAACTTTAACCGTGGCTTCGGAAAGCACAGGCTTTTGGCTTCCTTTATCAAATCTATGCTCATCAAGTACTCTGAAGGTTTCAATTGTAAAATAGTTAGGTAAACCTTCTGTTAACTGCCTGGCTAAAAGTTCGAAGCTGGCTTCTGCCCCATCATACGAATACCCCTGATACTCTCGGTCTTTAACAGCGTCTACAATGCTAAGTACGCGAGGGTCTTTAGCGTCGATTTGAATTCCTAACTCGCGAAAACGAGAAATGACATTTGCTCGACCAGCCTGATCTGAAACCAGAATAAGTCGAGAATTCCCGACTGTATGTGGTTCTATGTGTTCGTAGAGATTAGGGTCCTTTTCTACCGCTGAGACGTGCAGGCCAGCTTTGTGGGCGAAAGCAGATGCTCCGACATAGGCCGCATGCCTATTGGGAGCTCGGTTAAGACGTTCATCAAGCATACGACTTACTTCTGGCAATCGCTTTAAAGCGTTCTCAGATATGCCAACGTCGTAACCTAATTTTAACACCAGAGAAGGTATAAGAGATATTAGATTTGCGTTACCACAGCGCTCTCCAAGACCATTAAGTGTTCCTTGCACTTGACGAGCGCCTGCTTGAATCGCGGCGATGGAGTTTGCAACAGCATTTTCTGTGTCATTGTGTGTATGAATACCTATTCGGTCTCCAGGAAGGGTGCTGCAAACAGTTTTAACAATATCAAAAACCTCATGTGGAAGGGTCCCGCCGTTTGTATCGCACAAAACTATCCAGCGGGCTCCTGCATTCAGAGCTGCACTAATGCATTTTAATGCATACTCTGGATTAGCCTTATAGCCATCAAAGAAATGTTCGGCGTCAAAAATTGTTTCACGACCACGGTTTACGCATTCCGACACGCTTTCGGAAATCATTCGAAGATTTTCTTCGAGATCTACACCCAGAGCAGTAGTTGCGTGAGCGTCATGTGTTTTGCCTACTAAACAAACAACTGGTGTATTGGCTGATAACACAGCTGTGAGACTGGGATCATTCGCAGCACTACGCCCCGAGCGGCGGGTCATACCAAATGCAGTTAGCTTTGAGGTTTTTAGGTCGTGTTTTTGTTGGAAAAAATCATCATCTCTGGGGTTTGCTCCTGGCCAGCCACCCTCAATGTAATCTATCCCAATACTATCTAAAGCATTGGCTATTGCTGCTTTATCGGCCGCACTAAAATCCACACCGTGGGTTTGTGCGCCATCACGAAGGGTTGTGTCGTATAAATATATTCTTTCACTTGGCATTCATAAGTTTCCCAAACGCGAAGCGGGGGCGATAGGGTATCGCCCCCGCTTTATTTACAAAGCCGTGATTATTTTGGCTTTTTAGCGCTGCGCTATACCCACATACTCACGAGCCGCCGCCCCGGTATATAGCTGACGTGGCCTGTTAATTTTTTGCTCAGGGTCAGCAATTAACTCGTTCCATTGTGAAACCCAGCCCACCGTTCGTCCGATCGCAAAAAGGGCCGTGAACATTGAAACAGGGAAACCCATCGCTTTTAAAATGAATCCTGAATAAAAATCTACGTTTGGATATAAACGACGTTTCACAAAGTATTCATCTTCTAACGCAATTCGTTCTAGCTCTACAGCAACTTCTAGAAGAGGGTCATGTATCCCCAAAGTATCAAGGA
>VMCJ01000037.1 GCA_008081395.1 Rhodospirillales bacterium
AAACGCTCTACGCCCAGTGGCCGCCGAATCTCCTTTATCTGAAGAGGTAGTAGGAGGTCAAATCACTGATGAAGACCGGCAAAGATTTATTTCAGGTATTCCCTTGGGGCGGCTCGCAACCCCAGCAGATGTTGCCGGAGCTGCTGTATATCTCGCTTCAGATGATGCTCAATTCTTAACGGGAGTCCTCCTACCTATAGATGGTGGACGAACGACGCTTTAATTTTTCATGGAGAACGCTTCAAATGAGTGAAGTATCGGCTTTTATTGGCATTGGACGTATGGGCGGCCCGATGGCGCGAAACTTGGCCAGAAACGCCAATACTCTTGGAAGAAGGGTCAGGGTCTATGATAAGTCTGCATCAGCGATAACTGCCTGCAAAGATGCTGGTGCGGATGTGGCCGACTCACTTAGTGAAGTAGTTGATGGAGCAGATGTAATTTTTTCAATGGTACCAGCCGGCCCAGACGTGCGTTCTCTATACATGGACGAAGGTGGTATTTTTGATACTGCCCCCAAGGGAGCACTCCTTATTGATTGTTCAACCATCGACGTTGCAACAGCTCAAGAAGTAGCTAAAGCCGCACGTGAACGTGGCTTTCGCATGCTTGATGCTCCAGTCTCAGGCGGGGTTGCTGGAGCTGAAGCAGCAACCATAACTTTTATGGTTGGGGGTGAAGCGAGTGATTTGGAAGAGGTTCGACCGCAATTAGAAAAGATGGGGGCTAAAATTGTCCATTGCGGCCCTTCTGGCATGGGAGAGGCTGCAAAAATCTGTAATAATATGATAACAGGTATTTCAGCAGTTGCTGTTGCCGAAAGTTATGCAATTGGGCAACGGCTCGGTCTTGATCCAAAAATTTTGTATGATGTGGTGTCCACTAGCTCAGGACAAACTAATATTGGCACACGCAATCCCCCAATCGCGGGAATTGTTGAGACAGCTTCGGCGAACCGTGATTTTGAGCCCGGCTTCACCATCGCATTAATGTTAAAAGATCTTAGGCTTTCCCAAGCTGCGGCAAAGCAGGTTGACCAAGCTAGCCCGGTAGGAGCGGCAGCAGCTGAAATCTTTGCCCTAGCAGCTAATTCTGGGCTTGCACATCTTGATACAGCGGGCGTCTTCAAGCTCATCGCGGGCAACCAGCCGCCACCAAAATGACGGCTTTGCGCTGCCAATCTCTTTTTTCAGGAAAAGCTTTTAGGCCTGAATGCTGACAACTACTGCTGCACTGGCAATTACGGCAACGTCATCGCCAGAGTCGTCGTAGACATCGAGACCACCCTTTTTGGCTGACACTTTTACTTTTCCAATTGGAAAACGTGCCTCCACAGCAGCCAAATCAACTTCCTCAGGCTTTTGCACCCCGACCATCACTTCAACTATTAACTTTGACTTATCAATATCTAAAGTTCGGACGAAGGTCATAGAGCTATGATGGAGAGCGTCGTCACAGGCCCGAATTGCAGCTTTTGTGTAATCACCTCCATGCAAGTCATTACCTGCGCCCATCTCTACAATAATGCGCTTTTTTGACATGCTATTTCCTTTATCAGACATCGAGGTAGACAGCTGCTGCTGCGTGAGCGAGCAGAGTCACGTCGGAAGAATTTGGTTTAGGGATAGCTAACCCACCATCAACACACTTCACCTCACCAGTACCATGTGGCAATACTTCAAGAACCTTGGCTTTATCGACACGTTCTGGATTTGGAACTGCGATAGTTACCTGCACTCGCATGGCATCCACATCCTGATCCACCAAATTCCCAATAGTTAATGAATTATGCCATAGCGCATCCCTCAGAGCACGAACTGCTGCCTTGGTGCTATCTCCTCCTCGAATATCGGTGCCCATACCAATTTCTAGAATCATACGTTTCCAGGCCATCTGAGACTATCTCCTCAAATATTTGGCATCACTTCAGATGAGATTCGATCGAGTATATCCTCGTGGAACGATCGCTCGCGGCTAGCAATGCTAACAACTACTTCGTGACAGCCAGCAGCAGCAAACGCTCTAAGAGTTTCAATAATGTCTTCGGTCGACCCTGAAATTAATTTCCTGTCGTCTGGTTTACGGTCCTGAGTCGGGGAGTCAAAACGGATGCCAGCATTCAAGGATATATAAAGACCGTCTGGATCTCGGCCTTCCCCTTGCATTAACTGCGCTAGAATGGGGAGCTTTTCTCGAATGTCATTAGGAGACTGACGAAGAGTATGCCATCCGTCACCAAACCGGGCCGTACGTCGAAGTGCAGCCATGCTAGACCCACCCACATGAATAGGTGGATAGGGTTTTTGCTGAGGTTTAGGTGAAAATTTCAAACCAGAATAGCGATAAAATTCACCAGAATACTCTGGGATTTCTTGAGTCCAAAGTACCTGAAGAGCTGAGAGGATTTCGTTTGCTCGCTTACCACGAGTTTTGAAATCAACACCAAGATTAACGTACTCATCCTCAGTTGTAGCGACGCCAACCCCAAGATCGACACGCCCATTAGAAAGCTTGTCGAGGGTCGCAACCGTTTTTCCCAAACGAGGGGGATCATGCCAGGGTAAAACAATTACCGTAGTGCCAAGCCGAACAGTTTTTGTCCGCATTGCAACGGCACTTAAGATGGACAGTGGCTCATAATACGGCCGATTGTCCAAACGGTCGGCAATATAACTAGAGTGGAAAAGATGCTCGCTCGTCCAGACACTATTTAAGCCAACTGCCTCTGCTTTTTCAGCAAGACTGATAATATCTAATGGATCTTCAAAACCCTGATTAGAAGGAAGACTGTAGCCGAGTTTCATCAAAGGCTCACTGGTGCCGATGCGTAAACTGCATCTTGATGCCCTGGAGCATAAACGCGATTGGAAATGTTAGGGTTTCGGTTTGTGTGCTCACGAGCGTAGAGGGGATGACGCATGCTCCGAACCTCGTGCTCTAACCGAACCAAAGGCTTCTTGCTTTTAAGGTCAACAATATCAAGGAAGCGATATTGGTGCTGGTCACTCTCTTCGGTAATCAAGCCAAGCTTAAGTAGTTTTTCATATGGCCTAGAAAAATTTGCCAGATAGATAGCAACATGATGCCCATCGTAATCAGCAAGCTTCTTTGATGTCTCTTTAAAAATAATTTTTTGACCTGGCCCAACAGAAACGGTAGCTGAGGTTTTACCTGCACTGGCCGGCGTATCGAGAATTTCTTCGTAAAACCTGGCGATACCAGAAGAAGACCCTTTTGGAGCATTCACTTCCATATATGGCATTCCTAGCATCATGCCTGGAAATTTAGGCCCTGGCTCGTGCACTTTGAAGCGATTACCCCAAGGGCAAACAACTTCAACGTGATCCTTCTTCTCTGAAAACATAAACGACGTCTGCGCAAGGTCGTCCTTAACCATTTCAAGCCGTTCCAGCAAAGCTTCTCTGCCAGGAATAACAAGACCGGTTAGTCCCCTCAAAACCTGAGCTGGCCCAGTGGGGAGATGGAACTGACTTTTGCCACAGTTGATCCACATATTGTTAATGCCAGTTACAAGATAGGGATCCCGCGTTAATCCAAGGCCCATCACGTAAAAGATAGTCGAAAGACGTTGGTCGGGCGCCTTTACATTGAGGTGCTCTAAAAAGACTATATTTCCTAGGTCCTCAACTGTTCGATCATATTTGGTTTTCTTTGCCATGCGCCTATCCTTTTTTATTTAGAATGGGTTTTCCTAATGTTAGGTTGAATTTCCTAGATCTGCGAGAGTGAAAATTATCTGCCGAAGGCGCAGTCGACGTATTTCCTTCTAAAAAGAATTACAAACGACCATTGAAAAAATCAGCTTATTTATTCCTTTGCGCATGGATAATAGTGGCAACATATTCTTTAGTTGTCATTCCAACAGCGCAACCAAACTCAGATGCAAGGTCGTTAACAACAGAGATTTTACCGGTTTCCCAAGATGAACGAGCATCCCCGATCCTAGCGCTTGTTGCCATAACAGCACCGGCGGCAACACCCATAGAGGAAGCAGCGTAAATGCGCGCAACACCTGCTTGTTCTTTTCCAATACCGGCATCGTTAAGGACAATACCGAGCACAGGTGCCTTTAAAATATAGCCAGGATTATTAGCAAGTAGTCCACCATGGCTAGCACAAACAACTATTTGCCCTGCATCCTCGTCCTTTATTAAAGAAGCAGAATCACACCCAATAACCATGGGCTCATCAGTTTTTTGCGAAATAACAAACCGGCTTTCCGGTAACTCTGGCAACTCGCCGCTCCACATATCGGCTGTCAGCATCCTTGCAGCCGCGGCACCACATCCAATACCAACCGATACACCAGCCTTTGCTGCCGCCTTATTAATGAAGGAAATATGACCAGTAGACATCATATCCTTACCATCACCAATGCGCGCCGACATACAGTCTACTGTGGCCGCCGGCATTCCAATTGCGTCAGCCCAATCCAGACCACCAAAACCAGCTGACTCCAAGCCTCCACCTGCATCATTAAGGATAACGCCACGAGCTTTGCCTTTGGCCGCAAGATACGCCGCGTAGACACCACCATGGGACGCTGCAACGAGGACTTTCCCCGCATCTTCTGACGCCAGCTTAGTAACACTATCCATAACGAGAATACGGTCTTCTGCCATGAAAACATTACTCTTTCATCATGGCATCAGATATCTTCTCCGCCGTCATCAGAGTTGGACCATTCGTGTTAGCGGAGGGCACAAATGGAAATAAGGACGCGTCAACTACGCGGAGTCCTCTGATACCACGAACTCTTCCTTCATTGTCTGTTACTGCCATCGGATCATCATCGGCGCCCATTCGGCACGAACAGGTTGCATGCCAGGTGCCGGTGGCATTTGCTAACACAAACTGATCCAAAGCATCGGAGTCTGTTAGCAAGGTCTCAAGTGTCACTCCACCAGTTATGACTTTTTCAATCAGTAATTTGCGCACAGGTGCAGGTCCATCCATCAACTTGCCGAGAAACCAAGTAATAGCCTTATTGCGGCCATTAACTTTCGCAATCTTTCGAACCTGCTCGGTGTAAGCCGTTGGGAATGCGTTAGTAGCAACCTGACTAACAGCCTCAGAGAGTAAGATAGCTGCAGATCTTTTGAAACCATCTGAAAGTCGGTCAAGATCACGCCGGTCACTACAAAGCCCAAAGTCGACTGAAGGTTCATCTCGCCAATTAGACGATGTAAGCTTGATTTCACCGGTCGAATAAGTCCGGTTAACCCAAACAAGAAGAGACCCCATCCGCTTACCAACATCGTGCCACGCAGATTTAGCTACCTGGGCTGCAAACATGTCACCGTGGGGAGCTTCGTGCATATTCGAAGAGAAACGCCAACCAATATGCATGTGGCGCACATCATCGCGCTTAATACGATTTTCAGCTGATAAATAACCTGAAACACTGACAGAGGGATGGTCTTGTAAATTTTGACCGACGCCCGGAAGCGATTGGCGGACATCAATACCAAGGTCCTTAAGATGACCCGCAGGCCCTATACCAGCACGCATCAAATGAGCGGGTGAATGCAGCGCTCCAGAACAAATGATGACTTCCCTAAGAGCTGTGTGCGTTTCCTCTACAACTTTATGGCGAAAAGCTTTAACTCCGGTTGCTTTCAAACCTTCAAAAGTAATGGAAGCAACACGTGTGTCCGCCAAAATCTTAAGATTACTCCTACGACGAGTTGGAGGATCTAAATAACCTATTGCAGCTGAAACTCGACGATCGAATGCATTCGAGATTGTAAGAGGGAAGAAACCATCCCGAAACTCACCATTCTGATCCTCGATGTATTCGTAACCTTCGGCCTGCAGGGCTTTTTGGACTGCATGTGTATAACCGGTCCATTGCTCCTCAAATAGACGGCGAACCGGGATTTTGCCCTCTGCACCATGATAAAAATCATCTGGAAAATCGAGATCTCGTTCGAGTTTTCGGAAAAAGGGCAGGCAGTCATCCCACCCCCAACCCTTAACGCCTAGGTCCCGCCAACCATCGTAGTCGGTAGGAGCACCACGATTAAGAAGTTGTCCATTTATTGAAGACCCGCCACCCATTATGCGGGCTTGCTCGTAAGAACGCTTGGGCGGACTAAAGGTGGGATCATTGTGTTTTAACGGTTGAGTGGTCACCTTAAGCTCAGTCCAATGAAACCTAGGATCAAAGTAGGCAACGCCAGGATAACTAGAGTGCACCTCAGGAGGGATGCTGCCGTGCGGCGTGTCTGGCCCAGCCTCAATAACTAAGACCCGATTTGAAGGATTGGCAGATAAACGGTTTGCCATAACGGATCCTGCAGACCCGCCTCCTACAATGATGTAATCCCACTCTGCCACGACAGATTAACCCTTTTTGGTTGGACGGGCTTCAGTTGGCCCACCCGCTTGTTTCCAGGCACCATAGCCTCCCACAACGTGCGCAACTGGTCCGAAACCCATGTCTTGCAAACGTTTTGTAGCCAGTGCCGAACGCAGCCCACCTGCACAGAAAAGAACATACTTCTTATCCTGGCCAAAAACTTCTCTGTAGTATGGACTGTCAGGATCCACCCAGAACTCAAGCATATCCCTGGGTGCGTGCAACGCTCCGGGAACCTGTCCATCACGTTCAAGTTCACGGACATCACGAATGTCAACAAGTTGTACATTCGGATCATTTGCCAATTCCAGAGCGGACTCTATCGCAATATTTTCAATCTCTTTTTCCGCTTCAGCGCAGAGATCTTTAACTCCTTTGGTGATCTTCATGGCTGATTAGTCCTTTTTTGCTGATTTAGCTTCAATACTTTTTCCAGCCTCTTTCCAGGCTTTAAAACCGCCTTTGATGTGCGCCACGTTACTTGCCCCCATATCCATCAAATCTTTTACGGCAATTGCGCTCCTCCAAGCACTCTGACAGTAAAACACATAAGTCTTGCTCTCATCTGCCATCCATTGTTTGTGGTACGGACTATCTGGGGCTGCCCAAAACTCCAACATCCCCCGCGGAGCGTGCCGCGCTCCGGGGACCATTCCTTCTCTATCCAATTCTCTTATATCTCGAATATCGACAATTACAGTGTTTGGGTCGTTGAGCCTGGCCTCGGCTTCATCCACACTCAAGACTGTTGCAACTGCATCAGCCTCCGCCAAAAGCGCTTTAAAACCGCGTTTCAACGCCATACCAAAAGCTCCCATTTAAATAAATTTTTCTAAAGATTAACTCCCCCTCTCCCTCAACGAAAGGTTTTAAACATGGGCACAAGGGTGAGTAGTCAAATTTTTCCAATGCGAGGTTGAAGCATTGTATAAAAAAATGCTGTTATTCCAGTGGATAAATTTTCGACATTTCAAAGAGGAGTCGTGACCGATGTCAAAAATGCCAGCTACCGGAAATGATGACAGACAACTTACGGCCCCTATCGCGAGCTTTGCTGCAAACCTTAATCACAACGCCACACCATCAGAGGCAAGAATAGCTGCTCGTCAGTGTTTACTAGATGTGCTTGGAGTGATGCTTGTTGGCGCTAACGAACCATTGGTCCAAATGCTTTCAGCAGAGGCAGAAGAAGCCGGAGGTAGTGAGCAAGCAACCGTCGTGGGCAAGGGTTTCAAAACCTCAGCTTCCCAAGCTGCTTTGGTCAATGGCGCGTGTGCGCATGCTCTAGATTACGATGATGTACTGAAAGCAATGCTTGGCCACCCGACGGTTCCCGTTTGGCCTGCCCTTCTCGCAATCGCGGAGAGAGATGGTTATTCTGGGCGAGATATCATCACGGCATTTATAGCTGGTTTAGAGGTCGAAGCCCGTATTGGAACACTCATGGCAACTGGCCATTATGCCAAAGGCTGGCATTCCACTGGTACGATAGGAACGTTTGCCGCGGCCGCAGCAGTCGGCCGGCTTCTTAAGTTAGACGACGAGAAGATGACCCGTTGCTTTGGGATTGCTGGAACTCAGGCAGCAGGCCTCAAATCTATGTTTGGCACGATGTGTAAGCCACTTCACGCAGGGAAAGCAGCGCAGAACGGTGTACTTGCCGCAAGTCTAGCGAAACGTGGCTTCTCAGCAAAAGAAGATGTTCTTGATTGCTTTCAAGGCTTCGTAGATACGATGAGCGATGGTGGACTTGCTCCCGATGCCGCATTGGAAAATCTAGGGGAGCAGTTCCACGCACCTGACGTTCTATTTAAATATCACGCCGCTTGCTATGGAACTCATGGCCCAATTGAAGCTGCCTTAAAAGCAGCCGACCACCCTGCCTTTGATGCAGACCTTATCGAAAAAGTAGACATTGTCGTTGCGCAACATTGTATCGGTATGTGTGATATTCCAGAGCCAACAACAGGGCTCGAAGGCAAGTTTAGTTTGACTCACAACGTAGCTCTCGGCCTCCTGAAGCAAGCTGATGGCGCACTAGACCTGTATGATGATGCGAGGATGACGGATCAAGCACCTTCAGCGCTTCGTAAAAAAGTAAATGTATCTTCGACCGATAAAATTGGTGCGTTTGAAGCAAACATCACCGTCCATCTTTCAAATGGTATTGTAATTCGAGAAACCCATGATGCTGATGTGCCAGAACGTGATCTTGATCTGCAATGGGAAAAGCTGGAACGTAAATTCCGCACTCTCACCACTCCAATTCTTGGCGAAAGTAAGGTCGAAAAAATAATAGAACTCGTTCACAACTTGGACGACGCAGACAGTATTTCGCCTCTTATGGAAGCGGTAAGGAACTAACGGACATAAAACTGTCGTCCAAACCATCTCCAACGCCCACTGCCGGCAGGCAGTGTGCAATTCACACGATGCCTGCCAGGTGAAAACTTTTTTGGCAATCGTGCTTCAATGCGACGCTTTCCAAGTTGATTAAGTTGAAGTCGACCAATTCCACTAGCGTAACATGCTAAAGTGGATAAAGCCCCAATCGATGGATCCACAGTAAAACCAAAGGCTGGAGGATTGTCATCATCACCAAGCATCATATCGCGCGGAGTAATATCACGGACAATTAAGGGAATTGAACTAGCCAAGGTTCTAAAGCGTTCTATAGCCCCGTAAGTTTCATTTAACGCAAAACGCGGAAGATAAAACATATCCTCGAAATTGTGCAGCACGCCAGAATGCTGACCAAAAGCCGCCAAATAACCGGCTTCTTGTATGACCTCCCGAACAGCTGAACTCGCTTCTCCATAAGGGTAAGCAAAGAGTTCCGGAATAAAACCGAGCTCAGATTTATACCGAGCATTACTCTCAGCGATCTCACGACCTACTTCTTCAAGCGATAAATCAGCCAGGTGGGCGTGACTAGACGTATGAGCACCAATATCGAAACCCATCTGAATTGCGCGCCTCACGTCATCCCAAGTCATGTAACCTGGCAACTTATCGTCAAGAGGCTTTGTGCTTACGAAAAGGGTAGCCGTAAATCCTGCTGCCTTAAGCTTAGGCAAACCATATTCGATCACTGAGGCATATGCATCATCAATAGTAAGAGCAATAGTTTTGTCAGGCAAAGGTTGCTCTGATCTCAAGCTGTCAACTATCTGAGACAGGGGCAGAACAGTGAAGCCATTTTCCTTTAGATGACGAATTTGAGAATCAAATTGCGAAAGCGTTGTATTCGTTGATGGATAAGAATCCTCACCAAATCTATGGTACATCAAAGCCACAGCATGCCCCAATGCAGAAGCAACAGTAGGCGACGCCGTTATAAATAACGCTAGTGTCAATGTTTGAAGCCACTTGACCATAGTGTTTAATGCACATGTCACGAATATAATTGCAAGTCATTGAGGTGTTGGATTGAATGCCAGACTGTATCCTCATCAGGGAAATCAGGGCAGCAGACGCTGAACCTATTGCTTGTTTGTTTCAGGAAACAATTGGAGATGGTGGGGCTGCTGGTTGGACCCAGTGTGCCATTGAAAACCTGATACAAGAAAATGGTTTTGGATTTGTTGCAGAACTTAATAGTGCTGTTATAGGGGCTTGTATACTGCTCACATCAGGAGAAGATGCTGAGATCTTAAATATTGCAACAGACTTTAAATATCGACGGCTTGGAGCTGCTCATAAAGTACTGAGGGCTGTATTACTTGCCTCACAAGGCTTAGGCTATTCGAGAATATTTTTAGAAGTTGCGGAAGATAACTTTGAAGCAAAATCCGTCTATCAAGCAGTTGGGTTCAGCAAAATTGGTATCAGGCCGCAATATTATAAGAGAGGTACGACGCACGTAGATGCGGAAGTATTATCTTTAGAGCTCAATTCTTTTCGATAATTAAACTAAATTGGTTATCACCTATCGCAATTAATGGTTCCACTAAGTGTCCAAGCTCTTTCGCTGATTTAGGTACATTTTTTGCGGGCTCTCCATCACTCAAAATTACTTCAAGTTTTTCTCCAACCAACATCTTATCTAGAGCAAGTCTTGTCTTAACAAATGTCATTGGACAACGATCTTCAGTTACATCTATCCGATATTTTACTTTGGAGTTAGAGTTTTTTTGTTCTTTTCTTGAAGAAACCATGTCACGCAACCTTGAATAAGCATCAGTCGATATATATATGCCCCTTTATATTTACAAATTCTAAGCATTTGTTGGAGCTTTATTTAAATGTCAGAAGAGCAAAATGAGATGACTAGAGAATTATTAGAACATACCACTGAAATTGTCGCTGCGCATGTTGCTAACAACCCTGTTGCTGTTAATGATCTTCCGGAATTAATACGCCAAGTTTACACGACGTTATCTCAAGTTGACGCTCACTCGGCACCCCAGGCTGAAAAGCCTCAGCCAGCTGTTTCGATAAAGAAATCTATAACTCCAGATTATCTAATCTGCTTAGAAGATGGAAAACAGCTGAAGATGCTGAAGCGTCATCTAAAAACTGCCTACGATATGTCTCCCGAAAGTTATCGCGAAAAATGGGGTCTTCCTCATGACTACCCAATGGTTGCCCCTAACTATGCTGCTCAACGCAGCTCACTTGCCAAGAAAATTGGACTTGGGACACGCGCTCGTCGTCGCTAATTCGTTTTTCATTGAATAGCGGGCAGCATTACGTGAATTTTTTGTTTTCATAAAACGCTCACTTTCCATAGGAAGTGGGCGTTTTTAATACCATAAAATATCAACCTCTCTAGCGATTTGCCCTTGCAAGATAGGCTTTACAGTTCCACTTTGACTTAGTGATACGAATAGGTCATTCAGAAGTTCCGGCTTAATATTGCTAAACTCAACAGGAAAAGAGATGGAACGGCTTATGCCGATCGCAATAAAGCGACCACTAGCAAAGCACCGACTTTGGGGACGCGTAAGGCCCCCTCGTGGTCGTTATTTTGGCGGTAAAAAACCATTCTTATTTGTTCGAGCCTTGCGGCGAGGAAAACAGCCAACGCGACTTGGGGAACTAAGGATGGCAGCTGGCCGTTTGGAGGTAAGACTAGCTAAAAATGATGCTGAGATAGCGGCAGCACAGCGACTGCGCTACGAAGTTTTTTATGAAGAACTATCGGCTAAAGCTTCACCTGAAGTCGCAGCAGAGCGCCGTGATTTTGATCGTTTTGATCCATTCTGTGACCACCTGATAGTTCTTGATCATGCAGAGGCGCCTGCACGTGTCGTAGGGGTTTACAGACTACTTCGACGTGACATGGCAGCCCGAGTTGGGCAATTTTATACCCAAGACGAATTTAATATCCGCAAACTGCTTCGTGGAGGCCGACAAGTATTAGAACTGGGACGGTCCTGCGTACACCCTGATTTTCGCAGCGCTGGAGTGATGAATCTTATGTGGCGTGCGTTAGCGCACTACATAGTGATGCATGATGTGAAAATTCTTTTTGGATGTGCAAGTTTTCCTGGTGCCGATCCTGAAAAGCACGAGTTAGCACTAAGTTATCTTTACCAAAAACATTTAGCACCCAGTCAAATTCGACCTCGCGCCATTAGAAAACGCTTCGTAAATATGAACCGTTTAAGTGAAGAGTCAGTTGATGAGAAAGATGCTCAGTTGGCAATCCCACCCCTTTTGCGTGGTTACCTTAGACTTGGTGGTGTTATTGGTGATGGGGCGGTTGTGGACGAACAGTTTGATACGTTAGATGTTTGTATTGTTGTCCGTACAGACCAGCTTGCTGAAGATTATGCGAGGCGGTACCAGCGAATGCGTGATAAGACTGGAGTGGATGCGGCAGGAGCCCCTCTGGGGGCTTAAACAGTCAGATGATTCCAGCGATCAGGATTACTGCCCTTGTATTGTGGAGTGCAGTTTGTGTCCTAGCATTTGGGTTGCTTAAAATTTTATTCTCAAGAAAAGTTAATTCCTTTCCAAAGCTTTATCATTCGGGGGTGCTGAGGGTTTTTGGAATAAAAATAACATCAGTTGGATCAATGCAGTCCAGCCATCCCACTTTGTTTATATGCAACCATATTTCGTATCTCGATATTTTTGTACTTGGAGCTGTCATTAACGGGTCGTTCGTCGCGAAAGCCGAAGTGGCCAAATGGCCTGTAGCTGGTTACATGGCAAAATTGCAACGCACCGTATTTATCGAAAGGCAGCGTCGCAGCAGCACGGGTGAACAGCGAAATTTGCTTCAGAGCCGCTTGGAGGATGGCGACAATATTATCCTCTTTCCCGAAGGAACAAGTTTTGACGGCGCTCGAGTTCTTCCTTTTAAAAGCGCCTTATTTGCGGCCGCTGAGCAAAAAATTGGTGACAGTTCGATAAAAGTCCAGCCAGTATCTATTGCTTACACTACTATGGATGGACTTCCTCTAACACGGGCACAACGGCCATCTGTCGCCTGGTACGGCGACATGTCATTACTTCCTCATATATTGAATTTTTTAAAAGCGAGTAAAACAGAGGTAACATTGAAATTTCACACCCCTGTTAGTATGGACGAATTCAAAAATCGTCGCCAACTCTCTACCCACTGTCATAATATTATAGCTAAAGGGGTGGAGGATGTTATCTATAATCGAAGCAAACAATAAAAATGCCAACCAATTGAAAAAGTTTATCCAAGAAAAACTTGACTTGAGACACTTCATACGTACCTTGCGCCGCCATGCAAACGCATATTGAAAAGAGTAACGGCAAAAAGCCGATGAAGCTCTTCATAAAAACTTATGGCTGTCAGATGAATGTCTATGACTCCGCTCGCATGGCGGACGTCCTAGCAACCATTGGCTTTGGTTCGACTGCAACACCAGAAGACGCCGACCTCGTAGTGCTGAACACATGCCATATACGCGAAAAAGCTGCCGAAAAAGTTTATTCTGAACTTGGACGCCTTAAGGTTTTGCGAGATCAGCGAAAAGCCGCAGGTGGAAATGACATGCTTATTGCCGTAGCTGGGTGCGTTGCCCAAGCCGAAGGGCAAGAAATTCAAAGGCGAGCACCGGCAGTCGATATTGTTGTGGGCCCTCAAGCCTATCACCGACTCAGTGGAATGGTGAACCGTCTCCTTCAAAGCAGAGGCCATCGCGAGACCGATACGGACTTTCCTCCCGAAAGCAAATTCGATGCTCTGCCAGAAGAGTCCGCACCCCAAGGCCCAGCTGCATTTCTTACTATTCAGGAAGGGTGTGATAAATTCTGCACCTTCTGTGTAGTTCCTTATACCCGTGGAGCTGAATTCTCGCGACCAGCGCATGACGTAATTGCCGAGGCTAAGCGGCTCTCTGCTCAAGGAACACGAGAAATAACTTTGCTTGGTCAAAACGTGAATGCCTACCATGGCCGGAGCCCCGATGGTGGCACGTGGAGCCTCGCCAACCTTATTCAAGAACTATCTGAAATCGATGGCATAGATAGAATTCGGTTCACTACTTCGCATCCCCGGGATATGAGCGAGGATTTAATCAAAGCATTTGCAGATGTGCCTGCTCTGATGCCCTACCTACACCTTCCTGTGCAATCAGGCGCAGATCGCATCCTTAAAAAGATGAACCGTGGACATACCCGGCAGTTTTATTTCGATATAGTGCAACAACTGCGAAGTGCCCGCGCAGATTTAGCTCTTTCATCTGATTTCATAGTTGGCTTCCCAGGCGAGAACGATGAGGATTTCGAAGCTACAATGGACCTGGTAAGGACAGTTGGGTTCGCGCAAGCTTATTCGTTTAAGTATAGCCCACGCCCAGGCACCCCTGCAGCCACCCAAGACGATCAAGTCCCCGAAACTGTTAAGTCAGAACGGCTTGCGCATCTTCAAGATGTACTAAATCAGCAGCAACTAGCATTCAACACTGAGATGTCAGGGTCTGAAATCGACGTGCTTTTTGATCGAGAAGGTCGGAAGCCCGGGCAAATTGTTGGCCGCTCTCCGTGGCTACAGGCAACCCACGTCAACGTAGAAAACGCCGAAGCAAAGAGTCTTTTAGGGGAAATCCACCGAGTTCGCATAAGCCGAGGCGCACCCAATGGTCTTATTGGTTCACTGATTTTGGATGGGGAGGTCGCTTGACGACTAACGATCATAATTCTCCCGCTCGCGCAGAGTTAACTTTCGAGGATGAAACACACCTACCAAACCTTTTTGGCGCTTATGACAGACATCTTGCCAGGTTAGAGAGAGAATTCGGTGTGAGCGTTGCATCTCGAGGAGGAAATATCGCTATCACCGGATCAGCTAATTCTGTAGCTAGTGCAGAAACAGCTCTTCGTTGGCTTTACGATAGTGCCCAGGCTGGCCAAGTGATAAATGAAGGTAAAGTTAGCGACGCGGTTCGTACAGCGCGATTTGGAAAGCTAGACACTTCCGCGGCAATAGATGTTTATAAAAACCCGATACAGCCGCGCTCTGGCGCACAATCACACTATGTAGAAACTATTCGTCGATCAAAGTTGACATTTGCTGCGGGCCCCGCAGGTACTGGCAAGACGTTTCTAGCAGTTGCCGTAGCAGTTGAAATGATGAAGCGCCGGATGGTGGACCGTATAATTTTATCTAGACCTGCCGTTGAGGCCGGTGAGAAACTGGGTTTTCTTCCCGGCGATCTACGAGAGAAAGTTGATCCATATTTGCGACCGTTAAAAGATGCTTTGATGCAGATGATGCCCGCGGATATGGTCGACAGACGACTCGCAAACGAAGAAATAGAAGCAGCCCCTCTTGCGTTCATGCGCGGGCGGACACTCGCTCACGCTTTTATCATTCTTGATGAAGCTCAAAATACCACTCCCATGCAAATGAAAATGGCCCTTACCAGAATTGGGGAAGGAAGTCGGATGGTTGTTACTGGCGATCCCAGCCAAACAGACCTTCCTCCCGGTCAACGCTCTGGATTATCTGACGCTCTTGAAATTTTACCTGGCCTAAAAGATGTCTCCGTTTCGAATTTCACTGCAAAAGACGTAGTGCGGGAAGATTTAGTTGCAGCAATAGTGTCAGCTTACGACTCTAGACAAAGGCGGCTTTCGGAATCACCGGATAATGCCTAAGAACCCTGTAGAAACAGATAATTCGCGAGAAGTAATCATAGAGACAGATGATTGGAAAGCGACGCCGTTTGAGGACGGAGAGGCCCACGAAATCGTTGTCACAGCAATTGAAGCCGCAGCAAGCGAACTTAAGCTAGGCTCAAATATTGGCTTAACGGTATTATTAACAAATGACTTCGAAATTCAAAAACTTAACAAGCAATTCCGAGGCAAAGATTATCCTACTAATGTTTTATCCTTCCCTGCATTTTCTCCAGGAGCAATGCCCTCTGAAGGTCATATAGGTGATATAGCCGTTGCCTTTGAGACAGTATTAGCCGAGTCTTCATCTGAGAATAAAAATCCTGGTCATCATCTGGCACATATGATTGTTCACGGACTAGCGCACTTAGCTGGCCACGATCATAATACTGACGCCGAAGCGGATATAATGGAGGCAATTGAAGTGCGATCACTCGCGCAACTTGGCGTTACAAATCCTTATTTAGAAGAGGCCTCCGAAACGTGACCGGGGAAAATGGACACAGTGGTGCTTTTGGTGGACTTATACGCCGTCTAACACGGCGTAACGGCGAGCAAGACCTTCGCACAACCCTAGCCGAATTGGTTGATCAGGAGAGTGGTGAAACCCCTTCTATTTCCCCAGCTGAACGCCAGATAATTGAAAACTCTCTATCTCTCAGCGAGCTTTCTGTTGCTGATGTAATGGCACCTCGCGCAGATATTGACGGAGTAGATATCTCCCTTGGCATTTCCAATGCTGTGCAAAAGGCGCGTGAAACTTACCACTCCAGGTTACCAGTCTATAGAGGCGATTTAGACGAGGTCATAGGCATGGTTCATGTCAAAGATCTTTTGGTAGCCGTTACGAGCGACAATACTTCGGATGATTTAGCTCCCTTGCTTCGCGATGTTTTGTTTGTTGTTCCATCAATGCGCGTTATCGAGCTGCTTCTACAAATGCAGGTCAGCCGAACTCATATGGCATTAGTCGTTGATGAATACGGAGGTATCGACGGTCTTGTTACGGTTGAAGATGTTGTCGAAGAAATTATTGGTGAAATGCGCGACGAGCATGATAACGCAGTGTCACCAGAAATCATTGATCAGAACGACGGCAGCATCATTGCGAGTGCCCGCACTCTCCTTGAGGATTTCGAAGAGAAGGTAGGATTCATTTTAACTGAAGACGAACGCGAGGAAATTGATACAATTGGTGGACTAGTTGTCAGCCTCCTTGGTCGAGTGCCTACGCGTGGTGAGATAATAGCTCATGAGTCAGGAGTGGAGTTTGAGGTGCTCGCCGGTGATCCGCGCCGCGTACATCGCCTAAGAGTAAAAAATATCCAAAATTCACTTAATTCCTCAGCCTCAAAGAAGGATGAAGCTGAAAAACAAGACGGTTCAGTCTAACCCTGTTGATGAAGCACACTGATTTTTTAAAGCTTTTATTACTAGTAATTTTTGGAATTACTGGAGCATTTGGATTTCCACCCTGGGGGCTTACTCCTCTCACATTGATTGCGGTGGCGGGTTTAGGACTAATCATTGCTTCTGCATCACCTTTCCGCGCAGCCTTCCACACTTGGGTTATGTTTAGTGCTCAAAATTTTGTTGCGCTGAACTGGATTTCAGAGGCTTTTCTAGTTGTATACCCCGAAATGGGGCTTAGTGCTTTTGCTCCAGTGTTTTGCCTGTCAGCAGGACTTGGAACAATTCCCTCTTTATTAGTTTACGCTTGGGGACGGCTTTGGCCCAAAAATAGAACTACCCTCACAGCCTCAATGCTAGGATTATCCTTATTTTTGAGTTGTGCTGAGTGGCTTACAGGGCATGTACTAACCGGCTTTCCTTGGGCCATCACTGCGCTGGCCGCTTCCGAAATTAAATTATCCCAATCTGCAGCAACATTCGGCGCGTACGGTCTTGGTCTATTGTTACTTGCACCCTCTTTGACTTTTGCAGGTGCATTTTGGGACTTTTTAAAGAACAAAAGGTTGCCTTTTGGAGATGTAACTCTTGTTGGCTTAACAGTAATCCTCATGTCAGGAAGTTGGATTTTGCATTCTCACCCAGCTCCTCAGCTTGATGCCAATAAAATTTGGCCCGTCATCCGATTAGTTCAAGCTAATACGCCTCAAAGAGAGAAATGGAAGCCTGAAAATAGGGGGGTTATTTTTGCTCGTCACCTTGCATTAAGTGAGGCTCCTGCATCTGATCGGTTAGCAGCCATAATTTGGCCAGAAACAGCAACGCCCTTCCGAGTTACAGAGGAAGCCAAGTTATTGGCACAAATTGCAGAGGTAGCAAAGGCACATCAGGGATATGTATTACTCGGCACCCCTACGCGCGCAAGTAATACGTCAGGACTGCGCGGCTATAATAATAGCCTTATTGCTGTGAATTCAGGCGGAGACATCTCTTTAAGATATAACAAAGCACATCTTGTTCCGGGCGGGGAATATGTGCCGTTCCAAAATTATTTACCACTTGAAAAACTAGTAGAAAACCGTGGCTCGTTTATTCCCGGCCCTGGGCTACAAACATCCCGTCTCTCTAACCTTCCACCATTCAGCCCATTAATTTGCTATGAGATAATTTTCCCGGGCGAAGTCGTACTTAAGAAAGACAGGCCTGATTGGATTATTAATATTACTAATGATGCTTGGTACGGGAATTCGGCAGGCCCTTATCAGCACCTCGCTATTTCGCGACTTCGCGCGATCGAGGAAGGTTTGCCCTTGGTACGAGTAGCCAATACCGGAATTTCGGCGGCTTTCGATGGGAAAGGAAGAGAACTTGGCCGGATTCCATTGGAAACAACTGGTTTTATTGACGTTGCTCTTCCACCACCAGAGAAGCCAACTTTGTATAGTAAATTCGGGGATCGTATTTATCTAATGCTGCTGATTGGTCTTGCAATTCCCAGCCTGGGTTCAGGGATGTTTAGGCGTTCCTAAGAATTGACCCCGGTGCTACAGATAATGCTCGCCAAATTCCAGCCCCCCCAGCACACATAGCCAAAGTCAATGCCAAGGCAGCAGGAATGAACGCTGACAAGAATGAAAAATGCCAAATTATTTGCAAAAGGTAGGTCACAATCGCCCAAGCACCAATGGTTCCCACCATAACTGACAACAGAGCCGTTATCGCTCCTACCAAGCCAAACTCTATAATGTAGGCTGATATAATTTGACTTCGGGTTGCACCGGCAGTTTTCAGTAGGACTGCATCATTAACTCTTCGGTTATGACTTGCTGCAACCGCACCAGCCAAAGTTAATGCGCCCGCAACCACGGCAACGGCAGCAACTATAACGAGTGCATTACTAATTTTACTCACAATTCCTTTTGCTAGAGCAACTACATCCTTAACGCGGACAACTGTGACGTTTGGAAATTTCTCTGAAATTTCCTGAAGGATAGTTGCCTCTTCACCTACAGGAGCAGTTGCGGTCGCGAGGATGGTATGAGGCACCTGACCAAGAGTAATTGGATCAAAAATTGTAGAAAAATTCATCGTAAAATCGGCATAGTTAACATGACGCAAGTTTTTTATGGTTGCGGTAATCTCACGACCTAGCACATTGAAACTAAGTGTATCACCAACACCCACGCCAAACCCATCTGCGATGCGAGCATCAAATGAAATTAACGGATCGCCCTTATAATTATCAGGCCACCAATCACCTTCAGAAATCCTAATATTTTTCGGTGGGTAAGTAGCAAAAGTCAGACCACGTTCGTTTTGGGTCGCCCATTGTACGGATTTCTTAATCTTTGCCTGCTCCACCAAAACTCCATTTATGCGGGTTATACGAGCCCGAAGCATGGGCGCCTCACTATCCAATGTGACGCCAGGTTTATTTTTTAAAAACTTTGCAAAGTTCGATCGCTGATAGGGCTGAATATCAACGAAGAAAAAAGTCGGGGCTTGGCCAGCTATCCGTTCATCAAGTTGGTGCCTGAACGCCGCTTCGGTGAGTGTCATGCATGTTAACGCGGTTAAACCTAGACCCAAAGAAAGAATAATAACTATTGTTGGCGCGCCAGGGCGCGATATACCAGACAACGCTAACCTAAATATTGGACTTCCAAATCTCGGAGCCAAGCGGATAAAACGTATGAGAAAAAATGACAATAATAGAAAGCAAAAAGCTGCAAAAATAGCTCCTGTTATAAATACAAACGCGATAAATTTACTACTGGCCATATAAACGGCCATGAAAATCAATCCAATCGCTGCAAGAACAATTAAAGCCAGCCGTTTTGCATTTGGGCGTATTCCTGCAATTCCTAAGGCTGAACCTCTAACTAAGTCTGCAGGATGTAATCTCTCTGCTGCCGCCAGGGGCCAAAGAGTAAATACAAACGCAGTTAGCAAACCATATGCCAGCGCCAGAAAAAATGTTTCAACGTCTAAATACCAATTGATATTCAATCCTAAAACATTCGAGAAAATTGGAGCAAAAACTAGTGGGATTGCAGATCCTATAGATGCTCCAATAAGGCTGGCAGTGAAAGCCATCATCCCAACTTGAATTAAGTAAGACTTGAATATTACATCGGCTGGGGCGCCCAAACATTTAAGGATGGCAACGGTTCGAGAGCGTTGGTCCATGTATGCTTTAACTGAATTTGCTGCACCAACCCCACCTACTAATAGAGCAGCCAAACCAGCAAGAGTGAGAAATAAACCCAAGCGATCTATGGTACGTTTAATGTCCGGGGCAGCTTCGTTATATGTCCGAAGCCTCCATCCTGGGTCTCCAAATAGGTCTTTGATTTTACCAACAACTACTGTTGCATCTTCTCCAGCTCGCAACGCAATGCGGTGGTACCAGGTTACCAGAGATCCCGGCAAAACTAGTCCTGCGGCTTTCAAAGCATCATGATTGATCATGACCCTGGGGCCATATGATATTAACCCTACGCCACGGTCAGGCTCCGATAAAATTATGCTTCGGATCTCAAATTCTGCCTTATTTAGGCGAAAACTATCACCGAGTTTCAGTCCTGAGGACTCAAGGAATAACTTTTCAACTGCCGCTCCATATCTACCTTTACGCAAGGAAAATAATTCGGAGCCCAACGGCCTAGGAGAAATACTAAAATCACCATACAGAGGGTAATTAGAGTCCACAGCTTTCAATGCTACAAGCATAGACTTACCATCTGTTTGTGCCATGGTTCTCAGCTCGGCTATTCTGGTGGCACGACCCAAAGTTTCAAAAAAATCTATTTGTAATGGGAGAGCTTCGCGATAAAGAAGTCGTACTTCAACATCACCACCCGTTAGACTTTTTGCATCGCGAGATATAGCATTTTTTACAGCGACTTGGGCTGCTCCCACCGCAGAAATAGCCGCTACGCCAATAGCTAAACACAAAATCATTATTCGAAAGCCGCGAAGTCCACTTACAAAAACAGCCCGCAACTCTCTAAAGGCAATAATCCAGGCAAGATACCAATTCATCATATGCCTAGGACCTGGCCATCCAACATTTGATAATTTCTAGCACAACGCCCTGCGAGAGAGAGGTCATGCGTCACTAAAAGAAGTGCTGCTGAACGCTCCTCAGCACGCGAAAACATTAGATTTATGACTGCCTCACCTGTATCTCGATCAAGATTACCTGTTGGTTCATCTGCCAACAAAATGTCAGCATTGCCAGCGAAGGCACGAGCAATTGCAACCCGCTGTTGCTCT
>VMCJ01000165.1 GCA_008081395.1 Rhodospirillales bacterium
GTGATCCCAGTTGCTGACGGCTGGGCTCTTGCTGATATAAATGTTGGCATCCTTTATCTCTTCGCCATATCGTCTTTGGGTGTGTACGGAATAATTATTGCCGGTTGGGCCTCAAATTCTCGATACCCATTTCTCGGTGCTCTTCGTTCTGCAGCCCAAATGGTTTCTTATGAGGTTTCTATTGGCTTTGTAATCATCACCGTTTTACTCTGCGTTGGTTCGCTAAACCTGACCGACATTGTGAAGGCACAACAGGGTCTCTGGTTTGCGATACCTCTTTTCCCAATGTTTGTAATATTTTTTGTTTCTGCATTGGCAGAGACAAATCGGGCGCCTTTCGATTTGCCTGAAGCCGAAGCAGAGCTGGTCTCGGGTTATAACGTCGAATATTCAGCTATGACATTTGCGCTATTCTTCCTCGGAGAATACGCGAACATGATTCTGATGAGCGGAATGACCGTAACTTTATTCCTTGGAGGCTGGTTGCCAATTTTTGATGTGGCACCTTTCAACTGGCTTCCTGGAATCTTTTGGTTTGCTCTTAAAACCGCTGCGGTGCTGTTTTGTTTCTTGTGGGTAAGGGCGACCTTCCCGCGTTACAGGTATGACCAATTAATGAGACTTGGTTGGAAAGTGTTTCTTCCGTTTTCCCTCTTTTGGGTTGTGCTCACGGCGGGAGTTTTGGTTGCTTTTGATATGGTTCCCAAAGGCTAAGGAGGAGATTGACAGTGGCTCTTCTTGATCGCGCTGCACGTGGTTTTTTGCTATCTGAACTGGTGTCTGGAATGGCACTCACATTTCGTTACATGTTCAAGCAAAAAGTGACGCTGAACTATCCCTACGAAAAGGGACCTCTTTCTCCGCGTTTTAGGGGAGAGCATGCCTTGAGAAGGTATCCGAATGGTGAAGAGAGGTGCATAGCTTGCAAGCTTTGTGAAGCCATTTGTCCTGCCCAGGCAATAACAATTGAGGCTGAACCTCGCGACGATGGAAGTCGCCGTACCACACGGTATGACATTGATATGACTAAATGTATCTACTGTGGCTTTTGTCAGGAGGCGTGCCCCGTTGATGCAATCGTTGAGGGTCCAAATTTTGAATTTGCAACGGAAACAAGGGAGGAGCTGATGTATAACAAACAGAAGCTACTCGAGAATGGCGATAGGTGGGAGACAGCTATTGCTAGGAATTTGGTGCAGGATGCCCCGTACAGATAAATCTTTTTGCCCATCGCATCGTGCTAATGAAGCTCAAGTGTTGAGATATAGTTTGCGGATGTGGGCTGCCTTTAAATTGGTTGGAGGGTCAACATGACCGTCGCCGCATTATGTTTTTACCTTTTTGCTTCAGTTGCTGTTGTCTCAGGGGTAATGGTTGTTACTGCGCGTAATCCCGTGCATGCAGTACTGTTTCTTATTCTGGCATTTTTTAACTCAGCCGGTTTATTTGTTTTGATAGGTGCTGAATATCTCGCCATGGCTCTTGTGGTTGTATATGTCGGGGCGGTTGCGGTTCTCTTCTTATTTGTCGTTATGATGCTGGACGTAAATTTCCAAGAGTTGAGGGCTGGTGCCGCACGTTACATTTCGATCGGCGCAGTTGTTGGTTTGGCACTTCTTGCAGAGTTAAGTTTGGTTCTTGGTGGTGCTGCGTTTGGTGATGCCAAAGTCATGGGTGGCGCTCTTCCAACTCCACCAGCGGATCAGGTTGAGAACGTTAGAGCTCTTGGTCAAATTCTCTACACCGATCTTTTTGTCCTGTTTCAGATTTCAGGTCTGATACTGTTGGTGGCTATGATTGGCGCAATAGTACTGACGTTGCGCAGTCGACCTGGTGTTCGCCGTCAACGAATTAGTGACCAACTTGAGCGAACTCCAGAAAAAGCTGTAGAGGTTGTCAAAGTGCCCATCGGCGGAGGCGCCCAATGATTATTGGACTTGGACACTATCTCGCCGTTGCCGCTGTTTTATTTACTCTTGGCATCTTCGGGATCTTTCTAAATAGAAGAAACGTGATCGTTATTCTCATGTCGATCGAATTAATGCTGTTAGCAGTTAATATCAATTTGGTGGCATTTTCTGCTTTTAATGGGGACCTTGCAGGTCAAGCCTTCGCAGTATTCATTCTCACGGTAGCAGCGGCGGAGGCTGCCATTGGTCTCGCTATTTTAGTTGTCTATTTCCGCAACCGTGGCTCGATTGCGGTTGAAGACGTCAATGTGATGAAGGGCTGATAAACCTATGAATGCCCTATACATATTAGCAATTTTCTTGCCGCTTATTGGGGCCTTAATTGCTGGCCTAGGAAACAGAAAGCTTGGTGACCGAGGAGCTCAGCTTGTTACATCTGGCGGCTTAATTCTGGCAGCTTTGATTTCGTGCTTGGCCTTTGTCGAGGTTGCTCTAGGGCATAATCCTAGATCAATCGAGCTTTTTAGATGGATTGATAGTGGTAGCTTTGAGGCAGCTTGGTCACTGCGTTTTGATACCCTCTCAGTAGTGATGATGTGTGTCGTAACCATCGTGTCGGCTTGTGTGCATGTTTATTCCATTGGTTATATGAGTCATGACCATTCCAAGCCGCGGTTCATGGCCTACCTCTCACTATTTACATTTGCCATGTTGATGTTGGTAACGGCGGACAATCTTGTGCAGATGTTCTTCGGTTGGGAAGGTGTCGGTGTTTGCTCTTATCTTCTAATTGGTTTTTGGTATGATCGACCAAGTGCAAATGCTGCTGCTATGAAGGCTTTTGTGGTAAATCGCGTTGGTGATTTTGGTTTCGCGCTTGGTATTTTTGGCGTGTTTCTCTTGTTTGATACTGTGGCGTTTGATGCAATTTTTGGCGCAGCGGCTCAGTTCACCGATGCCCGCATCCATTTCTTGGGTATGAACATGGATGCTCTCGAAGTCCTGTGTTTCCTCCTTTTCATTGGAGCTATGGGTAAGTCAGCGCAGCTTGGGCTTCATACATGGTTGCCTGATGCCATGGAAGGACCTACTCCAGTATCAGCTCTTATCCATGCCGCCACCATGGTTACGGCAGGGGTGTTCATGGTTTGCCGGCTTTCGCCAATCTTTGAGTATGCCCCAAACGTCCTGGCGTTTGTTACCATGATTGGAGCTTTCACAGCATTCTTTGCAGCGACAGTTGGATTAACTCAGTTTGATATTAAACGGGTTATTGCCTATTCGACTTGCTCCCAGCTCGGTTACATGTTCTTTGCTGCTGGACTGTCAGCTTATCCTGCTGCGATGTTCCACCTTACTACCCACGCGTTTTTCAAGGCTCTCTTGTTCCTTGGTGCAGGCTCAGTCATCCACGCAATGTCTGACGAGCAAGATATGCGCAAAATGGGGGGGATTAAGAGCCATATCAAACAAACATATATATTGATGTGGATCGGCAGTCTGGCCTTGGCGGGAGTTGGTATTCCCGGCGTGATTGGATTTGCTGGCTTCTACTCTAAAGATATGATTTTGGAGGTTGCGTGGGGCGCTCATTCGGTTCCAGGCTTTATCGCGTTTACCTTCGGTATTTTGGCCGCCCTTATGACCGCATTTTATTCATGGCGTTTGCTTTTCATGACTTTCCACGGCGCTCCGCGGGCAGATGAAAAAGTGATGGCTCACGTTCATGAATCGCCTCCTATTATGTTATGGCCTCTCTATGTTCTTGCTTTTGGAGCTGTGGTGTCAGGTTTGGCGCTGTACGGGCCGTTCGTGGGGCATCATTTTCAGGAATTCTGGGGCAGTTCAATTGTTATATTGCCTGATGCTAAGGGCGAAACGATTATCGAGCACGCCCATCATGTGCCCTTCCTGGTCAAAGCATCTCCTGTAGTGATTACCTTGCTAGGTATTTGGTTGGCATACCGTTTTTATGTTCAAAAACCTCATCTGCCTGGCGAGACAGCGCACGCTTTCGAGGGTTTGCATAAGTTATTCTATAATAAATGGTTCTTTGATGAGGCTTATGATTTCTTGTTTGTGAGACCTGCACATTGGCTCGCGCGGACTTTCTGGAAGCGGGGTGATGTTGGTATTATCGACAGGTTTGGTCCGGACGGAATTTCTGCAATGGCGAAGCGTGCTGCGGAGGCGGCTAGTCGCCTTCAAACAGGCTACGTCTACCACTACGCATTCGCTATGCTGATAGGGGTCGTTGCCCTTGTCGCTTGGCGGATCATGCAACAAGGGGCCTGATTAGTGTCTGGCGCGCCGATTTTATCTTTAATTACCTTTGGGCCTCTCGTAGGCGCTCTGTTAATCATGCTCTTTGCCCGAGGCGAAGAAAAAGCTAAAAATGCTCGTTGGGTAGCATTATGGGCTTCAGGTTTTGTATTCCTTATCTCGCTTGTTGCTTGGGCACAGTTTGACCCAAGAGCTGTAGGCTTCCAGTTAACTGAAAAATATGACTGGTTTCCCGAGTACAATATAGCTTTTCAGCTTGGTGTAGACGGCCTGTCTTTTTACTTCGTGCTGCTCTCAACGTTCCTTACGCCCATTTGTATCATTGCTTCTTGGACAAGCGTGAACAAGCGAGTTAGCGAATATATGGCAGCTTTCCTCGCGCTTGAAACCTTTATGATTGGAATGTTTTGTGCGCTCGACCTCATAGCTTTCTATGTATTTTTCGAGGGTGTGCTAATCCCGATGTTCCTCATCATTGGGGTCTGGGGTGGGGCGCGTCGGATATACGCGTCTTTCAAGTTTTTCTTGTATACGTTACTCGGCTCAGTTTTGATGCTTGTCGCTATCGTGGCGATGATCGGGATGATAGGTGGTTCTGGTATTGAGGATGCACAGAAGTTTTCTTTTTCAACTAGTGTCCAAATTTGGCTTTGGTTAGCGTTTTTCGCCTCATTTTCAGTTAAAATGCCAATGTGGCCAGTACACACTTGGCTTCCCGATGCTCATGTGGAAGCGCCGACTGCAGGATCAGTGATCCTAGCTGGGGTTTTGCTCAAGATGGGAGGCTACGGTTTTTTACGCTTCAGTCTTCCCATGTTCCCTGAAGCATCTGAATTTTTTACCCCGCTTGTATATTCACTATCAATAATCGCCATCGTCTATACCTCCTTAGTGGCACTTGCCCAGGAGGATATGAAGAAGCTGATCGCTTACTCTTCGGTCGCTCATATGGGTTATGTTACATTGGGGATCTTCACTAATACCCCCCAAGGTGTAGAGGGTGCTGTTTTTCAAATGTTGAGTCATGGGATTGTCTCGGCCGCACTTTTCCTCTGCGTAGGTGTTGTTTACGACCGTATGCATACCCGAGAAATTTCGCGGTATGGTGGACTTGTTCATCGCATGCCACGGTATGCTCTTGTTATGATGGTATTTACGATGGCCTCAGTGGGCTTACCTGGAACCAGTGGTTTTGTGGGAGAGTTTTTGGTTTTAGCCGGTGCGTTTAAAGATAACACCTGGGTTGCAGCCCTAGCAGCAACAGGGCTCATTCTGGGCGCTGCCTACATGTTAATGCTCTACAGACGGGTGATCTTTGGTCGGCTAGAACATGAAGACCTTAAGTTGATTAATGATCTGAACTGGCGTGAGGTATTGGTCTTTGCGCCAATGATAATCCTTGTTCTTTGGATGGGTATCTATCCAGCTACGTTCCTTGATGGAATCCAGATAGCTGCTTCTGAAACTTTACGCAGTTCCGCGGCTGCCGCGTCGTCAATTGGTGACGTTGGTGCGCTCTTCGCCTGGCTACGATAGGGGGTTTTGAGTGATGTTGGCTATGCCCCTCTTACCTGAAATTTTGTTGTCGATTGTCGGAATGTGCCTGCTATTGATTGGCGCCTTTTCCGGGAACCGTGTTGCCAAACCAATGTGCTATATCGTGGCATTTTCACTTGTTGGTTCATTGTTGGTAGGCTTTTTAAGCCCTTCAGGAGCCGCTTTTGGTGGGCTATTTATCGCGGATAAATTAGCAAGCTTTGCAAAAACCCTAATAGTCATTGGAGCTGTCGCAACGGTCATTATGGCTGCTGGCAGATCGGTATCGGCGGATGGGGTCGGGCCAATGCGCTTTGAGCAGCCTGTGCTAATGCTGTTTGCAACGATTGGTATGATGCTGATGGTTTCTGCCAATGACCTTATTTCATTGTATATTGGCTTGGAGCTACAGAGCTTATCTTTATATGTGCTCGCTGCTATTCGTAGAGATAGCCTTAGAGCCACCGAGGCCGGTCTAAAGTACTTTGTTTTAGGGGCCTTATCTTCGGGCATGCTCCTTTATGGAGCGGGTCTTATATATGGATATACAGGTTCCACTGGGTTTGATGCTATTCAGAGTGGTGTTGCAGAAATGGGGCAGCCGTCCCTTGGATTGGTTGTCGGTATCGTGTTTTTGCTTGCTGGACTTGCATTTAAGGTTTCGGCTGCGCCATTTCATATGTGGGTGCCGGATGTGTATGAAGGTGCAGACACACCGATAACTGCCTTCTTTGCTGCAGCGCCAAAGGCTGCAGCACTGGCATTGTTTGCCCGAGTGATGGCTGATCCTCTTGCTGGAGCAGACCAAGCATGGGGCCAAATTGTAGCCGTGATTGCTGGATTATCGGTTGTTATAGGTGCATTAGGTGCATTGGCTCAGAAAAATATCAAACGCCTATTGGCTTACAGTTCAATCGGTCATGTCGGCTTTGCATTGATTGGTCTGGCAGCTGCGAGTGAAGCTGGTGTGCGGGGTCTGCTGATCTATTCAGCTTTATACCTTTTTATGACACTTGCTGCATTTGCGTGCGTTATGGCTATGCGCCGTGGTGGCAGGGCTGTAGAAACCATTGATGATCTAGCAGGAGCTAGCCGCACTCACCCCTGGATGGCTTTTGGTCTGGCAGCTGTTATGTTTTCTATGGCAGGTATCCCGCCATTAGCGGGCTTTTTTGGTAAATTGTACGTTCTTGGCGCAGCAGTGGACTCTGGTTTGTACGTGCTAGCAGTAGTTGGAGTCTTGGCAAGTGTTGTTTCTTGCTTCTATTACATCCGTATTATCAAGTTGATGTATTTTGATGAGGCAACTGACATATTAGATGGTCCAATGCCCAGAGATTTAGGTGTTGTGCTGGCTATTGCATCCTTTGTGATTTTATTCTTCATTGTGCTGCCTGGGCCAATAGTAAGCCAAGCTACTTTAGCCGCTCAGCAACTTCTTCAAAATTGATCGATTTACCGCCCGAATGGCGGCTCGAGCTGTTTGATACAGTCGATAGTACTAATGCCGAAGCTGCACGTAGAGCCCGAGGCGGTGCCGCCGCTGGGCTAGTGATAGCCTCTTCTTGTCAGACTGCTGGTCGCGGGAGAAGTGGCCGGAGTTGGTCAACAGCCGGGTCGGATCTTGCTTTGTCGATCTTACTAAGGCCGTCTATGCATCCTGGCGAGGCGGCAAAGGTGGCGTTTGTTGCCGCCTTGGCTGTTTATGATTTTGCTTCGGGAATACTGCCGAAATCAGTTCCTCTTACCATTAAGTGGCCCAATGATATTCTGATAGGTGACGCAAAACTTAGTGGAATTTTGGCGGAGGCTTCTGGTGGGATAGGAGGTACTGTTGAATGGCTTATAGTTGGTATAGGTGTAAATTTGAGACCAGCAGAGCGTCCAGAAGCTAAAAATCCAATTGATTTGGTGACAGCAGGCGGAAGGGAACTCGCTCTAGAAGATGCCGCAAAAAAACTTCTTTGGGAGTTTGATAAGTGGCAGAGACGTTGGACCCTGGATGGCTTTGGGCCAATACGTGAAGCCTGGAAGAACCGAACACGCAACCTCGGGGAAATAGTCATGGCCCGGTTGCCTGCTGAAACAATAGTAGGTAGAGCGGTTGACTTAGCTGATGATGGTGCTCTCATTTTGGCTTTGCAGAATGGGCAAGAGCGCAGAATCTCTGCTGGCGATATATTTCCAATTGACACGAAGTGAATGATCCCATGCTCCTAGCTATCGATGCGGGTAACACCAATACCGTTTTTGCCGTTTATGACGGTGACGAACAACGTGGCCTTTGGCGGGCTGCAACTGATACCCGAAGGACAGCTGACGAGCATTTTGTCTGGCTAGCGCAATTGATGGCACTAGAGAATGTCTCGAAAAATGATATTTCAGCAGCAATTATCTCTACGGTGGTACCGGCATCACTTTTTAATCTTACCCGTTTATGCCAAAGATATTTTGATACTGAGGCATTAGTGGTTGGAGATCCAAACGTTGACCTTGGTATAACAGTTGAGCTGGAAAACCCTGCAGAGGTGGGGGCCGATAGATTGGTTAACGCAGTAGCGGCTAAATCTGCTTATGGAGGCCCTTTAATCCTGATTGATTTTGGCACCGCAACAACTTTTGATTTGATTGATAAAGATGGAAATTATCAAGGTGGAATAATAGCGCCAGGCGCAAACCTCTCAATGGAAGCATTGCATATGGCTGCAGCAAAACTTCCATTGGTAGCTGTTCGCCAACCTGCTGAGGTTGTTGGGCGCAATACTGTACAGGCCATGCAGTCGGGAATCTTTTGGGGCTATGTCGGGTTAATTGAGGGGCTAGTCAGTCGTATTCGAAGTGAGGTTGGAGACCCAGAACTACGAGCCATTGCGACAGGTGGCCTTGCGCCGCTTTTTAATGGAGCCACAGATGCCATCTTTGACGTAGACCGAGATCTCACCCTACGGGGGCTCCTCGAAATTTATGAACGGAATGCAAAGTGACCACCGAGAACATTGATCTTCCAACCCCTGGAAGCGACGAAGTTTTATTTGTCGCTCTAGGTGGATTAGGCGAAATAGGTATGAATCTTGCGTTGTATGGTCACGACGGCGCTTGGGTTGCAGTGGATATGGGCGTTACTTTTGGTGATGAGGATACTCCAGGAGTTGACGTTATCGTACCTGATATCAGTGTAATTGACGGACTTGGCGATAAGCTAAAAGGCGTCATAATTACTCACGCTCATGAAGATCATATTGGCGGAATACCGTACCTGGCTGGACGCTTTAAATGCCCAGTGTTTTGTTCACCATTTGCAGCCGCTTTCCTCCGACGAAAGTTGGATGATGATGGTGGAAGGCGCTCGAAAAGAGTAAAAATTGTTGAAATTCCGTCAGGGGGTCGGCGTGGGGTTGGTCCTTTTGATGTAGAACTGATTCCTATGCCTCATTCCATCCCAGAGGCTCACTTGACAGCTCTCCGATCGCAGAAAGGATTAGTTGTACATACCGGTGATTGGAAATTAGATCCTGATCCAGTCATTGGCCATCCAGTGGACGAACGAAGATTAGCTAATCTGGGGAAAGAGGGGGTCTTGGCTCTTGTTTGCGATTCAACTAACGCTCTTCGGGAAGGATGGACTGGCAGCGAAGGGGAGCTAACATCTTCTCTAACGGAAATCGTTTCATCCTCTGACAGAAGAGTTCTGTTTGCTTGTTTTTCATCTAACGTTGCTAGGTTAAGAACAATTGCACTCGCTGCGCAGGCGGCTGGGCGAGAGATTGGACTTGTAGGCCGTTCACTCTGGCGCATGCATGATGTAGCTGGAGGCCTTGGTTATCTCAAAGGTTTGCCTACATTTTTGCGCGAAGATGAATTGGGTCGCCTGCCACCTAACAAGATGGTTGCCATTTGCACTGGAAGCCAAGGCGAGCCTAGAGCCGCCCTGCACCGTATCGTTGATGGGCAGCATCGACATATAGAAGTTGATCCCGCAGATAAGGTCATTTTCTCGTCGCGTGATATTCCTGGAAATGAAAAAGCTATTGGACGTTTGCAGAATCGTTTGGTCGCAATGGGAGTGGATGTGATCACTGATGGAACTGCAAAGGTTCATGTTTCGGGTCACCCAGCAAGAGATGAACTTCGACACCTATACAGTTTATTAAAGCCAGCACGACTGCTTCCTGCGCATGGCGAAGGGCGCCATCTCGATGGCCAGGCAAAATTTGCTCTCGAGTGCGGTATTCCAGAGGCAAAAGTGGCCTTCAATGGCGATGTTATGTGCTTGGCTGGGGGCGACTTCGAGCAACGTGGCGAAGTTAAGGTTGGTCGAGTTGGAATAGATGGAGATGCGCGTGTCAGTTTGACTGGCAATGGCATTAAAGAGCGCCGGAGGATGCGGTTAGATGGAGTTGCGCTCATCACTATTGCATTAGAAGCCCAAGGAGAACTCGCGGCTGACAGCATGGTAACGCTCGCTGGTCTTGATGTGAGTGATAATGCTGAAATTCTGGATGATATCGAAGAAGCAATAGACGAGGCTGTTGAGGATCTTGCTATCAAGGCTCGCCGTGACGACGCCGTTGTCGAAAATGTTGCTCGTTCTGCGTTGCGTAAGGCATTGCGAAAGCACACAGGTAAGCGTCCGCAAATCAATGTTCACATTGTGAGAATTTAGTTTGGCCTAATTAAGTTCTTCAGTCCTTCAGCTATCTCTTCAGGCGATGTGTTTGTTCTAAAATGTTTAACATATTTACCTGCTGTATCCATTACGTAGGTATAAGCACTATGAGATACCAGGTAGTTATCGTCTGTAGTGTTATCCTGCTTGGCATAGTAAACTCTGTATGATCGTGCAGCCTCCCTAATTTGTTCTGCTGAGCCTGTAAGCCCAAGTATGTTCGGGTGAAAAGCGGCCGCGTACTCACTGACTACTTTTTGGGTGTCACGTTCTGGGTCAACCGTGACAAACAGCACCTGTACATTTTTGAGCTTCTCTTTCTTCAAAAGGTCTAGTGCATCTGCAATATTAGCTAGGTCAACTGGACAGACATCTGGGCAGAAAGTGAAGCCAAAGTAAACGAGACTAATTTTACCGAGGAGTAATTTTTCGGTAACTGTGACCCCGTCTCCATTTACAAGGGTGAAGGGACCTCCAACTGTTGGTTGACCAATGAGACCACCAGTCTCACTCGGGCCTTCATCAATTACTTTCACAGCGACAATAGCTATGCTGACAGCAATCAGCATCAGCAATCCAGATATTCCATAAATTAGCCAGCGCATGGTTCATCGATGCCTTTGGGTGGTGGCGGCTTGTGCAACGTCATAACATGCTTTCCAGAGTACAAGATAAGCATCTGAACCCGTTTGTTTTACCTCAATTTCTGCCCTCAGCATTCGATCTATTGCTAGTGAAAGACGTTGCCGAGACCAAATCCGTGCTTGCTCCTGAAATGCGGTTTTGCGTTTAAAAAAGATTGGGGGGCGGATACTGGCGAGAGCAGGTTCTAGCCCAGAAGTTTCGGCTTTGGCCACAACAGCACGGAGTTTGGTTAGATGTCCTATCATGGAACGAATTACAGAAATTGGTTGCGTGTTCGCGGCCGTTAATCGATCTAGTGCCCGATGGCTATTTGTAATGTCACCTGTTGCAGTTGCGTAAACTAAATCATCCACACTGGTTGAGCCAGCATCACCAATAGCCTCGACTGCATCCTCTAGATCAAGCTTTCCATTTTCACCGATGTAGAGCAGGAGTTTTTCAATTTCGGAGCGTGTTGCCGCTCTGTCCGCACCCAGACGATTAATAATATAAGAACGTGCATCTGGAGTTAATGATATGTTTTCTTGTTTTAGCGTTTGGTCCAGCAGCGCAGCTAAACTGCGACCTTCATCGGCATAACATGGAATGGCTGCGCCAGTCTTTGATGTTTCAAACATCTTTACCATTGCGGAGTCTCGGCGAAGTGGACCAGCTTCTGCTATGATCAATCCGTCTCCAGACGGTTCTTGAATTATTTCTGAAATTAGTCGTGCGTGGTCCCCGGTAATTCCCCGAAGTCGAATCAAACGCCTTCCCCCGCCGAAAGGCATGGCAGCTTGTTCGTCTGATAGACGGGATGGGTCTGCTGTTAAATTCGATATGTCTAAGGTTGTGACACGAAAGGGATCATTCAGGTCATCAACTACAGCCTCGGCGAGTTTTTTAGCAAGTTCCCGGACCTGGCCTGCGTCTTCTCCGTAAATCAAGCAGCTACAGAGTTCCTGAGGAGGTGTTGAGAGAAATCGTTCTATATCGCGAGGTGCTACCTTCATTGATGATTAGCTGCCTCCGAGCTTCGCGGTAACTTCAACACTAATCATGTTGGCTAGCCGTCGGGCAGATCGTTCTCTAGCGGCGCGTTCTGCTGTTAAGTTGGAAAAATCAGAGGCAAAGACATTGTAGGTCTCAAATACACTTACCGCCCCGCGTAAAGGCTTTTCTTTATCTTTGGCGGCTAAGCCGAACAGGTGCCACGATGCGGTTATTGTCATTCTTTGTCTTGTCACGTCGCCAGCTGAGTCTATGGCCACTACATTCATCTTTTCTGAGAGTTGGACCTCCAAACGGTGGGTTGCTGGTCCGTTGAATATAAAGGATCGTCGGAGTGCTGCTCGCAGCACCTGTCCTTCGTGCTCGGGGATTGGCATCACTTCTATAGCATGTTCGCTGTATTTTTTGCCTTTACCCTCACCATAAAGGGGTTCAAAGCCACAGGCAGATAGTGTAGCAGCTAGCAACGCTATCCCGATTAATCTATGCAACCACATTTACTATTCGATTTGGTACTACGATGACTTTGCGGGGAGTTTTCCCACCAAGATTTCTAACTATGTTGGGCTCCGATAATGCCAGTGTTTCTAATTCTTCTTTGGGTAAATCACGCGCTACTTCAATAGATGCACGTAGTTTTCCATTTACCTGAATTGCGATAGTTACGCTATCATCAACTAGAAGAGAGGCATCTGCCTTTGGCCAGGGAGCGTCTGCTAGAAGAGTTTCGTGACCAAGCTTAGACCACATCTCTTCGGCTATATGGGGGGTAATTGGCCCAACAAGCCGGACAAGTGCTTCAATCCCTTCTCTATATGCATTGGCAATGTCTGAGCTATCACCCTTAGCATCCACTAGAGCATTGGTAAGCTCGCGTATCCGAGCAACAGCACGGTTGAAGTGGAATTTTTCTAGATCTTCCGTAACCCCGTCGATTGTTTTATGGATTTGGCGACGGAGATCACTTGCTAATTCGCCGTAATCTGAAGACGCGTCGCATTTATCTAGTTGGACTGGAGGGGTGTCTATTAGACGCCAGAGCCTGTTTATATATCGCCAAGCACCTTCAACACCTGCTTCAGTCCACTCTAAATCTCTGTCGGGCGGGCTATCGGACATCATAAAAAGACGTGCAGTATCTGCGCCATAAGTCGAAAGTATAGCCTCAGGGTCGACTACATTTTTCTTTGACTTTGACATTTTCTCAGATCGGCCAACTACAACTTTGTTGCCATTTTTTATTTCAGCAGCTGTATCACCGTCCTTTTCAATGTCGTCAGGAGTTAGCCAACGACCATCTGTGGATCGGTAAGTTTCGTGGCAGACCATGCCTTGGGTGAATAGGCCAGAAAAGGGTTCTCCAGAATCTAATTTGACGAAACCACAATCCCTCAATGCCCGCATAAAGAAGCGAGAATAGAGGAGGTGTAGGACAGCATGCTCAACACCGCCAACATATTGATCGACCGGCATCCAATACTCATGTGCGGTTTGGTCAAAGGCGCTGATGGAATTCCGTGGAGAGGTGAACCGAGAAAAATACCATGAACTTTCAAAGAATGTATCAAAGGTATCGGTTTCGCGGATGGCGGGCTTTTTACAGCTTGGGCAGTCAACATGTTTCCATGTTGGATGGCGTTCTAAAGGGTTGCCTGGCTGATCAAAGGTCACGTCCTCAGGTAAAGTTACTGGCAGTTGATCATCAGGTACTGGAACTGTTCCACAATTTTCACAATGGATCATGGGGACTGGGCATCCCCAATATCTCTGGCGGGAAACGCCCCAATCTCTTAGGCGATACACTGTTGAGGAAAAACCGGAGCCTTGAGCTTCAAGATGTTTTGCAACAGAAGCTTTCGCAGTTTCTATATCCATGCCATCGAGAAAGTCTGAGTTATAGATTTTCCCTGGTCCAGTGTAGGCCTCATTTGCGATAGAAAAGGTTTCAGCATTTTCACCAGGGGGCAGCACTACTGGCAGTACGGGGAGGTTGTATTTTCTCGCAAAATCTAAGTCTCGTTGATCATGAGCAGGACAGCCAAAAATGGCACCAGATCCATATTCCATGAGGACAAAGTTGGCTATGAAAACTGGAATTTCGAGATCGGGAATGATAGGATGCTTAGCTTTCAGGCCGGTGTTGTAGCCTTGTTTTTCAGCCTTTTCTATTGCTGCTTCTGAAGTGCCGAGGCGTCGGCATTCTTCTATAAAACTTGTGGCTTTATGATCAGTTGCTGCTATTTCTGCAGCTAGGGGGTGATCAGGAGAAATTGCGCAGAAGGATGCGCCGTAGAGAGTATCTGGTCGTGTAGTGAAAACCTCTAATTTTTCTTCCCGATTGATAAGATTGAAAAATACGCGTGCTCCTGTCGATCTCCCTATCCAATTTTCTTGCATTAGTCGAACACGGTCGGGCCACCGGTCTAAAGTTCCAATAGCTTCCAGAAGATCATCGGCATAGGCGGTGATTTTCAGAAACCACTGAGCTAACTTGCGGCGCTCTACTGTTGCTCCCGACCTCCAGCCTTTACCATCAATAACCTGTTCATTAGCTAGAACAGTGTTTTCAACGGGATCCCAATTTACCCAACTTTCGCGTTTGTAAGCTAGACCCTGTTTGGCAAATGCAATGAACATGCGTTGTTCATGTTCATAGTATTCCGGGTCACATGTTGCGAACTCTCGCTCCCAATCATAGGCCAACCCCATGCTCTTGAGTTGGCTGCGCATGGTCGCAATATTCTCATAGGTCCACTTTGCGGGATGAACCTTGGCATCGAATGCAGCATTTTCGGCGGGTAGCCCAAAAGCATCCCATCCCATCGGATGCAGCACATTATAGCCCTGGGCGCGTTTATACCGAGCTACAACATCGCCTAACGTAAAGTTTCGGACATGGCCCATGTGAATTCGACCAGATGGGTATGGAAACATCTCAAGCACGTAGTACTTGGGTCGTGATGGGTCTACTTCGCTTTTGAAGACTCCCCGGGTTTCCCAAACCTCGCGCCATTTAGGCTCGGTTTCGGCGACATTATAACGCGCCATTATCTGTGCTCCGAATTTAATTGCTTCGCTGGCTTGGCGAGGCTTATTTGAACATTCATTGAAACCAGCAATAAGCTGACAATCAAGCTTGGGGCAAGTTTTTAGCGGTTCCCTCGAATTGCAGCGGCAGATAATCGAAGTTCGCGAGCCCGCTCTAAAATTCTATTTTCAATGTTAATTGTTGTTTTGGTTTCCGTGGTTGCAGTGCGCCAAACGCCATCTTTCTCTGTTTCTTTGAATATAGCCACCCTGAGGCCGTCTGCTCGCAACTGCCGATCCAATATGAATATGTTCAACTTGAATCGTTCGCTTGGTGTTTCAGGTGGCGAGTACCAGTCTGTAAGGATCACACCACCAAATGGATCTGCTGACGAGAGAGGCATGAACGAAACAGTATCTAACGCAGCTCGCCATAGGAAGCTATTTACGGCTATGCCTGATCCTACTCCACCGCCCTCTTTATCGTCACTTCCTCCGCCAAATAGATTAAGCGAGCCATCGAACATACCCTTGTCTAAATTTGTGTCATAAGCATCTCCACCCCGCTTGATCCGATTAGAGGATGGGAAGACTGTGTCGCTAGACATGTCGGCACCGCAAGCCGTCAGTGCTAAGCCAGCTGCTACAAATAGGATAAAATGGGATCGCATAAGCGCGTCCTTCAGTTTTGGCGAATAGCCTATATTTAACGTTAAAGTTGCCAGCTTTGAAGACCTGAAATATTCAGCATGGCGAGGCTCAAGATACAACGCTATCATGATCATCGAGATTTTAGACTTAGGAGTAGTATTTCCCCATGAGCCTTAGAGTTGCCATACAAATGGATCCGATCGAAAATATCGATATCAATGGCGACTCAACGTTCGTCATGGGGTTAGAAGCGCAGGCGCGTGGGTATACAATTTGGCATTATCTGCCAACAGCTCTCTCATTGCGTGATGGTCGCGTTACGGCCCAAGCCCGACGATTAGAGCTCCGAAGAGAGATTGGAAGCCACTTTACGTTAGGTGATTTTGAGACAATTGATCTGGCTGAAGTAGATGTAGTTCTTATGCGCCAGGATCCACCTTTTGATATGGCGTACATAACCGCTACTCATATTCTTGAGCACATCCACCCAAAAACACTTGTGGTCAATGATCCTGCCCAGGTCAGAAACGCTCCAGAAAAACTTTTTGTCACGCACTTCGAAGGTGTTATGCCACCAACTCTCATTACCTCTGATCTTTCTGCGATTGTTGATTTTCGTGAAGAGCATGAGGACATCATTATCAAACCGCTTTTTGGTAATGGTGGAGCGGGCGTTTTCCATCTGCAGCCAGGTGATGAGAACTTGTCATCCCTGCATGAACTGTTCAGCCACTTCTATAGGGAGCCATTAATTGCCCAGCGCTATCTCCCGGAAGTAAGGGATGGTGACAAACGAATTATATTAATTGATGGAGAGCCAGCTGGTGCTATCGATCGTGTTCCTGCCGCTGGTGAGGCTCGAGCAAATATGCATGTAGGTGGCAGAGCGGTGAAAGCGGGCCTTTCCGCTCGAGATATAGAAATTTGTAATATAATTGGCCCTTCTCTCAGAGAGCGTGGTTTGCTGTTTGTTGGCATAGATGTGATTGGAGATTATCTGACCGAAATCAATGTCACCTCGCCAACCGGCCTTCAGGAGATTAATGCTTTTGATGATACAAGGTTGGAATCGCAGATTTGGGATGCAATAGAAGCTAAAATTAAATCGAAGTGATTTTCTCGCGGGGTAAATCTTACCCTCAGTGCTCATTTCGTTATCTGCAGAATTTTTTAACGAAGGGGATTGGGCTTTAGTCACGAAAAAGTGTGCATCGAGTAACTATGGATGGGGAAGCTCTGAAAACAGATATCAGGAAACTGAACAAACAATTTTAGAGAAGTGCTTTCTCCTCGACTGTTACGAGGCTAGTATTGATAAAACATTATTTTTGAGGTTGAGAAATGACCCAAGGTGTAAATCGTCAAGAGGCAATTCCCGCTTTGTTAGCCGACCACGATGACATGCTTATCGTGACAGGCTTAGCTGGTTCTGCCAAAGATATAGGTGCCCTCACGAAGGATGGAGATCACACTTTTACTATGGCAGGCGCGATGGGTGGAGCTACTGCCATGGGGCTTGGCTTAGCCTTGGCGCAACCAGATAAAAAGGTGGTTGTCGTTACTGGCGATGGTGAATTGTTAATGAATATGTCGTCCCTGGCGACAGTAGCGGTTGCCAAGGCGCCTAACTTACACATCATCTGTGTAGATAACGGCCATTACCAAGAAACGGGCAATCAAGAGAGTCATACCTCAAAAGGCGTGGATCTTGCCGCGGTTGCTTCTGGATCCGGCATTAAGACCTGTAGAACTGTTTCAGCTATGGATGAGGTAGAAGATGCAAGACGTCTTTTGGCGGGAGCTAATGACACTTGCTTTATCCATCTAAAAATAGACGGGACACCTCCACCTGTATTCAAGCGTGATTTGGACGCAGCAAATGTAAAGACACGCTTTCGCCGTCTAGTTCTTGGCCACGCCTGACTTTATGTTTTCGCTGAACATCCAGCCACTTCATAAAAGTTTTGGGGTAAGTGCAACTGGCATCGATTTGTCAGGCGATTTAGCCGATGAATTTGTTAATCAAATCTGGGGTTTGATAGACGAATACTCGTTCGTTGTGTTTCCTGGTCAAGCTGGTTTCAATGACGATAAGCAACTTGGTTTCACGCGCCTCCTGGGTTCTCCCGAGCCAAGCCATGTAGCCAAGGGCGAAGAGGGTAAGCTTGAGTATTTCGGTACAATTGGGAATGTTCAGCCAGACGGAACAGCTCTTGGTAATGAACATCGAAAAACCAAGTTTTTAACTGGAAATAACCTTTGGCATTCAGATGCCTCGTTTAAGCCTGTACCCGCGGCATTATCAGTTATGTGTGCTTATGAAACTCCTGAAGAAGGTGGGCAGACTCTTTTCGCATCCACACGCTCTGCTTACGCGCAACTGGATGCTGATTTGAAGAGTAAGTTGGATCCAATGGTAGGGATCCATGATTACACATTCTCGAGATCAAAAGTGTCTCCTGACGCAGTTTCTCCATCACTTTCGGCCTCTTTACCTCCAGTCAGGCAGAAACTTGTTAGGACCAACCCGACCAATAAACTTAAAAATCTTTTTATTGGTTCTCATGTTCGAGAGATTGAAGGCATGGGATTCGATGAGAGTCGAGCGTTACTTGACCAGCTGGTTGAGCATTCAGTGCATGAAGAGAATATTGTCACACATGCTTGGCAACCTGGCGACCTTGTTATTTGGGATAACCGCTGCTTGATACATCGTGGTGCTGGCTATGATGCAGACAAGTATCGTCGCCTGATGCGTCAAACAAGGGTTGCAGGGACGGCTTCAAGTTTAGAAGAATAGGATAAAAATTATCTAATATTCATCATAATCCTTCATTTCTTGAAGGGATTTTACTTGTGTGATTGCCCTCATAATTTTCGCAAGGGATCATTCAGGAGATTCAGGCGGAAAGCAGCAGACCTTGCAAAGCGCGTTAAAATGGCCTTTCGCCTTGCAGCGCTTACGGGTGAAGGCTTAGCTCGTCTAATTAATGAACCACTGAATTGATCTACTCTCATCAAGCCTTGATGGGATGGTATCAGTTCGTCGGGAAAACTCTCAGGAACGGCAAAGTAAAATTGGTCGCAATACTCTAGATAAGATTGCCATTTTTGGTCCGATAAAAAATCATTTCGGCTACTTTTGACTTCCACTGCAACTAATGAAGCGTTTTTTCCCACACCGAAAACATCCACCCGCCTTCCAGAGGCAAGCGTGAACTCCGTGAGAGGCGCATAGCCAAGATCAAACAGCAGCCTAACGGCGCCTCGAGCTAAGAGAATTCCTGTTTGCTTTTTCTCATCGTTACTTTGCAATTTGTTGGCCGGAAGTGTTTTGATGTTGTCTTAAAATCTTCTAAAAATTCAGCTTTTTATTTTACCCCATTCCACGCACGCGAGTTTTAATCACTGGGCGCCTTGAGTTCTAAGGAGAGCGCATGAATTGGGCCTGCCAATTCATCGGCTAGCGCTGCATAGACTAGTCTCTGGCGTTGTACTCTATTTTGCCCCTCAAATTTTGAAGATGTTAGTCTAACGTGAAAATGTGTTTCGCCACCTTCACGGTGTCCCACATGACCACGATGACTTTCTGATTGATCCTCTATTTCTAACAGCTGGGGGGAAAATTGATCGTTAAGTTTTGATCGAATATTGTCGGTAATGATACCCATAAAAGCTTCCTGTAATTTTACCCGACTCGGGCGTATCTTGCTGCCGCGTCTCGTTCAAAAAGATATAGTAACGTGCGAAGAGCTTGCGCCCTAGACGATTTTAATTCTGGGTCTTTAGCTATAATTAAATCTACATCTCGACGAGCAATGGCGACTAGATCCGACTGAGTGTCCAAATTGGCTATTCGGAATTGAGGTAAACCACTTTGTCTGGTTCCAAGAACTTCTCCTGCCCCTCGGAGACGTAAATCTTCTTCAGCAATTTTAAACCCATCATCTGTACTAGATACTGCAAGTAGTCGCTGTTTGGCTGCCTCAGAAATTCTGTCAGCTCGAAGTAACAGGCAGAAAGATTGCTTTTCACCTCGGCCAACACGACCTCGCAATTGGTGTAATTGTGCGAGCCCAAACCTCTCGGCATGCTCAATCACAATGATGGTTGCCTCAGGCACGTCTACGCCTACTTCCACTACTGTGGTAGCAACCAAAAGTCGTGCTTCGCCTGATGCAAACCTGGCCATTGCAGAGTCCCTTTCATGGGCTTTCATCTGACCATGGGCAAGCGCTACTTGGTCACCAAAATGCGCACGTAGGCTCTCGGATCTTGCTTCGGCGGCCGCAAGGTCTGACACCTCAGACTCCTCAACAAGAGGACATATCCAATACACGCGTTCACCCCGTCCTAAAGCACGACCAATGCCATCAATTACGTCCTCGATACGTCCTAGTGGGGTTACTGTCGTTTTTATGGTTTGACGACCCGGGGGTTTTTCGGGGATCGCGATATGGTCCATGTCCCCATAAGCTGTGAGCATAAGGGTCCGTGGAATAGGGGTTGCGGTCATTGCAAGCATGTGTGGAGCTAAGCCTTTAGCAGAAAGGGCCATCCGTTGGTCCACACCAAAACGATGCTGCTCATCTACTACTATTAAAGCGAGATCTTTGAAGTTGACGCTATTTTGAAATAAGGCGTGAGTTCCAATAAGGAGATCAATTTCGCCGGCCAATAACGCTATCAGCGTTGCTTCTCGAGATTTTCCTTTATCGCGTCCAGTTAATACAGCGACACGAATTCCAATTTTTTCACCCAGCATTTGGAGGGTGCGCCCATGCTGTCGCGCAAGAACATCAGTTGGTGCCATTAATGTTGCTTGCGCTCCTGCTTCTATGACTGCGAGACATGCTAGAAATGCGACAACTGTTTTCCCGCTGCCAACATCTCCTTGAAGCAGGCGTTGCATTCTTCGACCTGACTTCATGTCACCAAGAATTTCTGAAAGCGCAACAAATTGGCCATTTGTCAATTTAAATGGGAGAGCATCTAGGGCTGTTGAAAGTTTTTCATTAGAAAGAGTTAGTGAACGTCCTTTAAGGTGCACGCGCCGTTGACGAATGAGAGCCAGAGCTAGCTGATTGGCCAGTATTTCATCGTAAGCGAGCCGTTCACGAGGAGATGAACTTGGTTCTAGGTCTCCCAAATTTTTTGGAGAATGGGCTGCTGTAAGAGCTTTCTTCCAGCTTGGCCACTTATGCTTTTCAATCAGACTCTTATCTAACCACTCTGGGAGGTCTGGAGCTTTGGTAAGGGCCTCTGTGACTGCTTTCCTTAAAGTTTTGGGCGCTAACCCAGCCGTCATTGGATAAACAGGCTCATAATTGGGCAACTCTTTTTCTTGCCCGGGCACAATTATGT